>NZ_CP046535.1:4282500-4538634 GCF_009739515.1 Sphingomonas profundi | reverse complement strand
TGCGTTCTCCTCATCAAGGCTTCGAGGTACGCAACGGGATGCTCGACGACATTCCCGATCGTGCCAAAAGCTTGCCTGATCCTGCCAATCATCGCTAAGGGTGCCGCGTGACTGATCGCTCCTTTCCGGTGGATCGCTTGCTCGATGCGGTGGCGCCCTACGTCACGCGCCAACCGGGCAGCTACGGCATCGCGACGCCGCTCTCCCGCCTGACGGTGTGGTCGAGCACGCATCCGACGCGGCCGACGCCCGCGATGTTCCAGCCGATGTTCTATGCTGTGTTGCAGGGCACGAAGGCGCTGACGATCGGTGGGCACGACCTTCGCTTGTCCGTCGGCGCTTGCGCCGCCACCTCGTTCGGGCTGCCCTATGTCGGGCAGCTTGTTGCCCGGGCAAGACGGAATTGCATCGAGACATCCTGTCGCGGTCCACCACCTTCGTCGAGTTCGAGCCGCAGACCCGTATCGAGGGCGAGATCCAGCAGATGGACGCCGCCTATCCCGTGATCGAGTTCTGGCGGGTGCTGCGCGGCGAGGCGCCCGGCCGCCGCGATGCGCGCGAAATCACGCTGTTCGACAGTGTCGGCTTCGCCATCGAGGACTTCGCCGCTTTGCGCTACGTTCATGGCAAGCTCGAAGGCACCGACTTCTTCCAGCCGATCGACATGCTGGCCGATCCCGACGATCCGCGCGATCTTTACGGAATGCTGCAACGGGCGGCTGCTAGAGCGTTCTAGGCTTGACGAACGGCCGGGCTGCTCGCCACGTCGGCTGGCCTTGCTCGGCCGCGTGCAGGACCTTCCGAACGACAGGCGGAGGCGGCGCACCTGAGCGTGGACAAGCGGCCCACCAGGCCGCAAGCGGATATGCGTCGCCAGCGTCAGCTCCCGAGCGAGCGCGAGCTTGCGCCGATGACATGGGGCGGCTTGGGACCATTGTCGCCGTCAGCCGCCGCCGGTTCAGCGCCTTGTGGGTACAGGCGATGTTCACCCCGAAGGTCTGCCCGCCTGCCGCACCGGAACTCCACCATCCGCCGATTTTTGTTAGCTAAGGTGATTTACCCCCCGACTTTCAATTGCTTGGCACGATCAAGTACAAAACGCCCTGCAGCTACGTCCTGTGCTGCTATACCGAGTGACTTGTAGAGCGTGATGTCGCGATCGCTCAGCCGCCCCTGGATGGCGCCGCTGGCGACTTCGCCGATCTCGCCGAGGAGGTGATCAGCGGTAATCAGGCCTGCATCTATCGCGCGCAGGAACTCGCCGGCCTGATTGCGTGTGGAGTTGCGATAGTCGCCGAAGAAGCGCGCCTTGGCGACCAATACGCCGTCAATCTCGGCGGTGGTAGGGATGCTCGATCCGACGATATCAAGGTGAGTCCCGGGGCCGATCCATTCGCCGAGCAGGATCGGCTCCGCGGCATGCGTCGTGGTGCAGACGATATCCACACCGTCCACCGCATCCTTCACATCGGCGACGGCGCGAACCGCGACCTGATGTCGATCGCGGAGGACATCGGCAAGTCGCTCCGCTTTTGCGCTGTTTCGTCCCCAGAGCCGCACCTCCTTGACCTGCCGGACCACCAGCATCGCCTCGAGATGGCGCGCCGCCTGTTCACCGGTCCCCAGAATGGCAAGGATCGACGCGTCGGCGCGCGCGAGAAGACGCGTGGCGAGGGCGCTCGCGGCGGCGGTGCGAATGGCTGTTACTTCCGCAGCGTCGAGAATGCCGACCGAATAACCATGCCCGGTCTCGAACAGCACCAGCATGCCGATGTGCGAGGAGTGGTCACTACCGGCGTTGCGCGGGAACAGGCTGATGAGCTTCGTGGCGTACATGCCGGCAGACGCCAGATAGCCGGGCATGATGCCGAGCGCGCCGATGTCGCCAGGCATGCTCATGATGCTGCGCAGGGGGAGCACCGCATTGCCCGCAGACACCGCAATCATCGTCGGCGCCATCAGTTCGATGCAATCCGACATAGGCAGAAGTTCGCGGACGTCGGCTGCGTTCAGAATCCTCAGTTCGACGCTCATCGCACCCTCCTCACGCTACCAGGCGCGCTGGCCCAAGGTCGGCGGCGGTCAGTCCGGCCGCGGTAAGATCGGCCGGCACGTCATCGCCGCGGATCAACGCCGCCGCGAAGCGCGACAGCGCCGGGGATGTCTGGATCCCGTAGCCGCCCTGGCCGACCAGCCAGAAGAAGCCCGGCGCGTCGACGTCGAAGCCCGCCACTGGCGACCTGTCGGGCGCGAAGGTGCGCAAGCCAGCCCAGGCATGGGCAACACGCCGAACGGGCAGGTCGACCACCTGCTGCACGCGACCAGCTCCGGACCATCCAGTGGACAGTCGGCAAGAATTTTGACGGCTCGGGTCCGTTCGGTCCGGCCTTCGTATCCGCTGACGAGCTGCCGGCCGGTGCGGACGGCCTCAAGATCCAGACCCGGCTCAACGGTCAGGTAATGCAGGATTCCGTCACGAGCCTCATGGTGTTCAACGTAGCTGAGACGATCGCGATCTTGTCGCAGGCGATGACGCTCGAGCCTGGCGATCTGCTGGTGATGGGCACGCCATCCGGCGTCGGCAACGCTCGCGAACCGAAGATCTTCATGAAGCCAGGCGATGTCATCGAGGTTGAGATCGAGCAAGTCGGCCTGATCCGCAACACCGTCGTTGCCGAGGCTTGAGGCTTGTCATGACCAGTGCCGCCCCCATCGCGCCTTCGTCGACCAGCACTGCCCTGGCAGAACGGGTCGCGTCCTTCGTGCGGAGCGAGATCGCGCCGCTCGAGCAGGACCCGCGATGTGGGCCGCACGGACCGAATAATGCATTGATCGTGGAGATTAGGGGGAAAGCGCGCGTGCTTGGTCTCCTCGTTCCGCACCTTGGGCCGGAATGGGGCGGCACCGGCCTCGCAATCTCCGATATGGTGCCGGTGTTCAAGGCGGCCGGCTTCTCGCCCCTGGGTCCAATCGCGCTCAATATCCAGGCGCCGGACGAGGGAAACATGCATCTCCTCGACGTGGTGGCGAGCGACAGCCAGAAGGCGCGATACCTCAAGCCCTTGGCGGCGGGATTGACGCGTTCGGCATTCCTCATGACCGAACCGGATGGCGGGGCCGGGTCCGATCCGTCCATGCTGGCGACGTATGCCGAGCGGACCTCGAACCGGACATGGCGGATAAGGGGGCGCAAGACATTCGCCACCGGCTTCGACGGCTCGGCTTTCACGATCGTGATGGCCAGGACCGGGGGCGGTGCGACGATGTTTCTGGTTCCCACCGACGCAGCGGGCATGCGAACTGAGCGGGTCCTCGCGACACTCGACAGTTCGATGCCTGGGGGGCACGCGGTTGTGACGCTCGACGATGTCGAGGTCGATGACGATGCCGTCCTCGGAGCTGTCGACAAGGGATTTCAATATGCCCAGGTTCGCCTCGCGCCGGCGCGTCTGACGCACTGCATGCGCTGGTGGGGTCTCGCTCGACGCGTTCAGGACATAGCGATCGACTATGCCTGCCGGTGCCACGCGTTTGGAAGGCCGATCATAGATCATGAGGGCGTCGGCAACATGCTCGCCGATAATGAGATGGACCTGACCGAGAGCGAACTTATCATCGACTGGTGCGCGGCCGCCCTCGAACGCGAGGGGACGGGCACTTACGAATCGTCCGTGGCAAAGGTCCGGGTGTCCGAAGCTCTTTTTCGTATCGCCGACCGCGCCATGCAGGTGCTGGGCGGAACCGGGATCACAGGCGATACGATAGTCGAACAGGCGTTTCGCGAGTTTCGCGCGTTCCGGATCTATGACGGACCGTCCGAGGTTCACCGCTGGTCGATCGCGAAACGGCTGAAACGTCAGCACGGTCAGCCGGCCAGTGTCTGAGCGGAGCGAGCTGAACTCCGGCACCAGCCCTCTTTTGTCAATCGGCTCGGGAAGTTGACCCCGTATCGGCGTGCAAGTTTGACCCCCTTTTCTGATGGCAGCCGGGTTGTCCCGGTAGTCCACAGGAGGGCCCCGCGGCCGGCGCCGCGCGCCGCCACGAGCGCAGGCGGTGACGGCCGTGGAGGTGCCTGTGGACCCACCGGGTCAACCTGGGGATGGGGTCCGGGGAAGGGTTTCAGGCGGCTTCGCGGTTCTTGAAGCGCCAGCTCTCGTTGCCGGTCTCGACGATGTCGCAGTGGTGGGTGAGCCGGTCGAGGAGCGCGGTCGTCATCTTGGCGTCGCCGAAGACCGTGGGCCACTCGCCGAAGGCAAGGTTGGTCGTCACCACCACCGAGGTCTGCTCGTAGAGCTTGCTGACGAGGTGGAAGAGCAACTGGCCGCCCGAGAGCGCGAAGGGCAGGTAGCCAAGCTCGTCGAGGATGACGAGGTCGAGCCGCGACAGGTGGTCGGCGATGCGCCCGGGGCGCCGGCACGGGCCTCGGCCTCGAGCTGGTTCACGAGGTCGACGGTGTTGTAGAAGCGGACCCTCGCTCCGCCCCGCACGCAGGCACGGCCCATGGCGATGGCGAGATGCGTCTTGCCCGTCCCGGTGCCGCCGACCAGCACGACGTTGCGCTGCGCTTCGAGGAAGGCACCCGTGCCGAGATCGCGGACCAGGCCTTCGTTGATGCCGGTGCCGGCGAAGTCGAAGTCGGCGAGCTCCTTGGCGAGCGGCAGCTTGGCGGTCGTCATCTGGTAGCGGATGGAGCGGGCCTGCTTCTCGTCTATCTCGGCCTTGAGCAGGTCGCCGACGACGCGCTGAGCGGAGTGCTGCCGCTTCACGGCATCGGCGACGACCTCGTCATAGGCATGGCGCATGCCGACGAGCTTCAGCGTTCCCATCATCTCCAGGATGGCGTGACGTTCCATAAGGCCTCCTCAGGCTGTCGTAGCGGGCGCAGTCGGCGACGGGCTCGCGGGCGAGCCGCAGAGCCTCGGGCGTGGCGATGCTGGCGGGCGCGGCGGTCTGGCGCTGGCGGGTGAGCACGTTGAGCACGACGTCACGGCTGACGGTGCCGCCGGCCAGCGCCTCGGCACAGGCCGCCTCGACGGCGTCCAGTCCGTCCGTCGTCACCGCCGCCAGGATGCCCACCATCTGGCGGTCGCCGTCGGCATGGCCCGCCAGCCTCCGCCTGACGCGTTCCAGCGCCACCGGCAGCGGCCAGTCTTGAAGGGCGCACCGTTCCTCAGCGCACCCGGCTTGCGCTCGAGGACCGGCACATAGTGCCAAGGGTCGTAGACCGTTTGGTCGCGCCCGAAGCGCCGGGCATGCTCGCCGACGACTTCGCCGTCCTGCCGGATGACGATGCGCTCGGCATAGGCGTGCACCTCGACCGGGCGCCCCGCCGCCTTCGCGTGCACCGAGTATTTGTTGTAGTCGAAGCGGACCAGCAGCGTCTTCGACACCGCCGCCGGCAAGGCGTGGAAGCCGTCGAAGGGACCACGGTAGGCGATGAGCGCAGGCTGGTCGGCCGCCTCGAACACCTGCCAGACTGTGTAGTCCCTGAGCTCGGGATGCGCGGCACGCTGGGCATGGGCGGTGCAGCGGTCGAGCAGCCAGGCGTTGAGCTCGTCGTAGCTCCTGAAGCGCAGCCGCGGCGTGAAGAAGCGCTCGCGCACGAGCCCGACCTGGTTCTCGACCTGGCCCTTCTCCCAGCCCGATGCCGGCGTGCACGCCACCGGCTCGACGAGGTAGTGGCCGCACATCTGCTGGAAGCGGCGGTTGTAGCGCCGCTCACGACCGACGAAGATGGCGTCCACCGCGGTCTTCATGTTGTCGTAGATGCCGCGCTGACAGGCGCCGCCGAAGAAGGCGAACGCCCGGTCGTGGGCGTCGAACACCATCTCCTGGCTCTCGCGCGGATAAGCTCGCACGAAGAACATCCGGCTGTGGCAGAGCCGCATGTGCGCAACCTTCACCGTCGTCGTCGCGCCGGCGATGACGACGACCTCGTGGCTCCAGTCGAACTGGTAGGCCTCGCCGGGCGCGAAGCTCAGCGGCACGTAGGCCGCGGCCGTGACCGCCGACCGCTCACGCTGCCATGCCGTGGCATAGCGACGCACGGCATCGTAGCCGCCGCGGTAGCCCAGCCCCTGCAGCTCCTCGTACACCCGGACCAGCGTCAGGCGCTCGCGCCGCTGCTTGCGCTCGTTGGCCTCCAGCAGCCGCTCGAGATCCGCCGACCATGGCCCGAGCTTCGGCAGCGGCTGCACCGTCCGCTCGTAGGAGAAGTCCGTCTCGCCGGACCGCAGCACCTTGCGCACCGTGTTCCGCGACACCCGCAGGTCGCGCACGATCTCCTTGATGCTCTTACCCTTGACGTAGAACTCGCGCCGGATGCGCGCCACCGTCTCCACGACCAGCATTCTCCCCGACCGCTCCTGCGCAAAGCGCCGGGCGTGAACCGCTCAGTTCAGGGGGGTCAATTTTGCACGCCGATCAGCCCCGAACGGGGTCAACATTGCACGCTGATTCACACTCTTTCGGACAATGATCGTTTCGATGTCGCGGCGCTCGCGTCCTGGATGCGCGCGAATGTCTCGGGCTTTGAGGGGACGCCGGCAGTCCGTAAGTTCCGCGGCGGACAATCAAATCCGACCTTTCTCGTCGAAGCAGAGCGCCGCGCATTTGTCTTGAGGCGGAAACCGGTCGGAAGCCTCGTGACCGGCGCGCACGCGATCGACCGAGAATATCGCGTGATACAGGCCCTTCACAAAGTGGGTTTCCCTGTCCCTCGCACCCATGGCATCTGCGAGGATGCGTCGATCGCGGGCGCGAGTTTCTACCTGATGGACCGCGTCGAGGGTCGTATATTCTGGGAAACGAGCCTGCCGATGGTCGCGCCGGGCAGCCGCCGACAGTATTTTGCCGCTATGAACCGCACGATCGCGGATCTTCACAACGTTAGGTTCGACGACATCGGCCTTGGCGATTTCGGTCCTGGTCAAGGATATGTTGGACGGCAGGTGCGTCGTTGGTCCGAGGCCTATGAAGCGACGAAGACGATGTGCGGCGCGGTGCCTGACATCGCGCAGGTAGCCGATTGGCTGAAAGCGAACCTGCCGAACGATGAGGAGATCGCGCTCATTCACGGCGATTTCCGCTGCGACAATATGATCTTTCACCCGACCGGGCCGACGATAGCGGCGGTGCTCGATTGGGAGCTTTCGACGATCGGCAACCCGCTCGCTGATTTTGCCCATCATGCCATGATCTACCGCATGCCGCCTGACTATCTGACCGGGCTGTACGGTCTCGATCTCGCCAAATTCGGCCTCCCGTCGGAAGATGAGTATCTCAGCCAGTATTGCGCAAACGCCAGGCGCAGCGATTTGCCGCATTATGACTTCTATGTCGTTTTCGCGATCTACCGCCTTGCATCGATCCTGTACGGCATACGGCTCCGGACCGCGCAGCGGACTGCGTCTTCCATCACTGCTGATCGGGTAAGCAGACTGATCGAACCCCTCGCTCGTCTCGCGCGTGAGCAGGCGAACGCCATCAACACCAACGGAGCGACCAGATGATCACGCCATTCAAGATCGCGGTGCCGCAGGCCGACCTGGACGACCTGAGGACGCGGTTGAGATCCACGCGCTGGCCAGACAGGGAGACAGTTGGAGACGAGAGCCAGGGCGTCCGGCTGGCGGCCATGCAAAGCCTGATCGATCGCTGGGCCGGCGGCTATGATTGGCGCGCTTGCGAAGCCTGGCTCAATGCCAACGGCAACAGCAAAGCCACCATCCACGGGCTCGAGATCCAGTTCCTCCATGTGCGCTCGCCTGTCGCGGGCGCAACACCGCTGCTGCTCACGCATGGCTGGCCGGGTTCAATCCTGGAGTTTCGTCACGTCGTCGGGCCGCTCAGCGATCCGGAAGCCTTCGGCGGCAAGGCTGAAGATGCCTTCCACCTTGTCATCCCTTCCCTGCCCGGCTTCGGCTACTCCGAGCGCCCGTCTGCCGCAGGCTGCGACCTGCCGGAGATCGCGCGAATCTGGGCCGATCTCATGCAGGGGCTCGGCTATGATCGCTGGTTCGCGCAAGGCGGTGATCTGGGCGCGGGAGTTGCCACGCATATGGCCGTCCAGGGCGTGAAGGGGCTGGCGGGGATCCACTTGAACCTGCCTATTCTCTTTCCGCCTCCGATTGGAGATGGTGAGCCCGAGGAAGCGGAACTGAGCGCGATCAGCGACCTGATACACTATCAAAAGGAGCTGTCGGGCTATTCGCTTCAACAGAGTACGCGCCCCCAGACGCTTGGCTATTCGCTTTCGGACTCACCGGTCGGCCAAGCAGCCTGGATCTACGAGAAGCTGATCGAATGGAGCGATGGCGTCCCGTTCCCGCTTGACGAGATGATCGACAACGTCATGCTCTATTGGCTGACAGGGACCGCAACATCGGCATCAAGACTCTACTGGGAGAGCTTCCGCAAGGATTTCCATTGGATGCCCGTCGAGCTCCAGACGGCGGTTAGCATATTCCATGGCGATTTCTTCAAGCCGCCACGCATCTGGGGTGAGCGAACCTACTCGAATCTTGTATCGTGGGCCGAACAGCCCAAGGGCGGCCATTTCGCGGCTTGGGAGCAACCCCAAGCATTTGTGGATGAAATTCGGAGAGCTTTTCGACTGATGCGCTGACACTCAACGCTAGCCACACGCGCGGCCGAGTGTTCAATATCTTCAGATTGCCGCTTTTCCAGAAGGTTGGACGCCCGGCTTCATTCACGGGCGAAGTTATGATGTTTTCGGTGGTTGCGGGGACCCGCATAAGCCGAGAACGACACTCGCTGGCGATTGAGATCTAGCTGCTATGTGCTTGGTGGCATGTCGACCGTATCGGATAGCGATGCGGCGCCAGTTCTTGAGCCGGCAGAAGAGCCGTTCGATGACGATTCTGCGGCGGTAGATGCGTGTGTCGAGCAAATAGAGCGTGCGTCGTGAAGCGGTGGACGGGATCACGGCTTTGATGCGTCGCTCAGCGAACCAGCGGCGTAAGCTGTCGGCGTCATAGGCCTTGTCGGTGATCAAGCGGCAGGCTGGTGCGGCGGCGATCAACAGCGGCACAGCCATGCTGATGTCGGCGACGTTGCCAGGTGTGAGGGGAGTGTCCGATACTTTGATGCGGGAGGCCGGTTTTTGTCGTCAGATGAAGAATCTATCGTTGAAGATCACGGCGAATTGGCTATTCGCCTCGCCCCACTCCCGCAGCGGCCGTTTCCATTCGTCCGCCGCGCGGTTGAGGACGAAATATAGCAGCTTCGTTGCGACATCGTCACCGGGAAAGTGGCCGCGGGTGCGGACGGCGCGGCGGATCTTCGAATTCAAAGCCTCGATAGCGTTTATGGTGTAGATGATCCGGCGGACGCCCTCAGGAGAAGCGAAGAACGGCATGACCTGATCCCAGTGCCGCCGCCAATTCTGGGCGATGGCCGGGTGCTTCTTTCCTCAATAGCCTTCCTCGAACGCCTCCAGAGCCGCTAGACCGGCCTCCGGCGTCTTGGCGCGATAAACGCTGCGAAGCCACTGCGCGATCAGCTTGCGGTCCTTTCAGGATGCGAAGCTCATTCCGTTCCGGATCAGGTGCACGATGCAGGTTTGAACGATGGTTTCGGCAAAGACGGCGTTGATCGCGTCGGAGAAGCCTTTCAGGCCATCGACGACCGCGATCAGGATGTCGGCGATACCGCGGTTCTTGAGTTCGTTCATAACCCTGAGCCAGAATTTGGCGCCCTCGGTCTGCTCGATCCAGATATCGGGAACCTTCTTCGTGCCGTCAGGCTGAATGCCCAGCGCGATGTACACCGCCTTATTGCGGACAAAGCCTTCGTCACGCATCTTGACCCGGATCGCGTCGGGGAAGACGAGCGGATAGCAGGTATCGAGGGGCGGCCCTGCCATTCGGCGACCGCCTCCAGCACGGCATCGGTGACCGTCGAGATCAGGTCGGGCGACACCTCGATGCCGTAAAGCTACTCGAGGTTCCCGCGGATCTCGCGCACCTTCATGCCACGGGCGTACATCGAGATGATCTCATCGTCGAAGTTGGGGAAGCGACGCTGGTATCTGGCAATGAGCTTTGGATCAAACGTGCCCGCGCGGTCACGCGGAATATCCAACATCACCTTTGAGGCGCCCGTCAGCACCGTCTTTCGCAACGACCGTTGCGCCGATTGATTGCGCCTTCAACGCCTTTCTTCTCCAAATGATCGTCGAGTTCGGCCGCCAGCGTTCGCTCCGAGATCGCCTTTTACAGCTCGTCGAGCAGACCGTCTTTTGCAAACAGATCCTGTGGATCCCGCTCTGCCAGCAGATGGTTCAGCATGCACGTGAAGGCGCACCGCTCGGCAGCCGGCTCAAACATGGGGTGACGGTCTCAGCCGGCGTCCACGGCGTGTTGCTTACTAATCTGACCGGGCGGGGGCATACCGCCGGTAAGCTCAACGTGCTCACAAACGTCGCCATCATGGGGCCGTCGCACAGGCCTGACACACCCGTTGCAGAGCATACAGCAGTTTCTGTGCGACAATCGACTCTCGGACGAGATTTACACTATGACGTCATTTTCATCGCGGTTGCCGTGCCTGGAACAAGCTCTTTGACCGGCCTTAGAGAATGACGTCCATCAAACTACGCCACTAGGCGTGCCGGTTGTAACGACCATGTCTCATATGGCCGTCGCCAATTCGACGCCTACCGTAATCTTCAACAATGGGATCGGCGACCGAAGCGTCTATCCCGTTGCCGCAGAGAGACGCCACGGGAGTTGCCCACCGGCAATGTCAGGCCGGGTTGTAGCATAGCCTGAGATAGTCGTTCCACTGGACCTCCTGATGCTCGCCCCAGCCTTCGCCGTCGAACTGCGGCGAGGTCCAGCGCGCGAGCGCGATGTGGCAATGGCAGTTGTGCCATGGGTTCCACGGTACGCCCGCCGTGATTTCGCCGACGAACTCGTAGTCGCGGCCTTCCTCGTCGGTGCAGTGGATCACAGTGCGCAGCGGGGTAAGGGCTTCGTCGCGGGTGGTGATCTTGGATACCCGGGGCACCTTGAGCATCCGGCCGTCGCGCCGGATCCAGGCGTCCTTGACGATCTTCTCGGGCGGGACGTGGAAATGGTCTCTCCATTCCGGATCGAGCGCCGGATCGTCGTGGCAACCGATATTGAACACGAAGTCCTTTGAGAACAGCCCGTTCATCCACGTATAGGGCGGCACCGACAGCGTCATTTCGGGTCGCAGCTCGCCCCAGCTCCGGTCGCGATTGTAGAGGCAGTCGATCTCCATCGTCTCGCCGTTCAGCATGCAGGTTCCGGTGACGTGGCTGCCCTGCTCGAAATGCTTGTTGTTCGAGCGCATGGCCGCATCCATGAACGCAGTGAACGTCAGGTCGATACTGAAACCGCGGCCCTCATGGGCATAGGTGATGCGCTGTTGCTTCATCGGCTCGCTAAACTCGACGTGCATTCCGTTGGCGAGGGTGATGTTCTTGTCCGCATCGAAGATGTCGTCCGACATGTTGCTGTGCATGTCGTGAAACTCACAGAACATCGCATGCGGTTTGTTGCCGCGGTGAACCCAAAGTCCACCCGTTACCGAGCCGACATTCGGATGCATGTATATGTAAATGAAGCAATGGGTATTGGTCGGCGGATGCTGGAAGCCCCAGCACCACGTCTCGGTCAGGGTGGAACCCGCCACGCCCATCTTGCCATGGTAATGGTCGTCGCTGCGCTTCGCGCTACCGAAGCCGGTGGCGTCGGAAACCCATGCGATCTCGTCGTGCAGCTTGTCCGTCATTCCATGTCTCCCGATGCCCGCCAGAGCCGATCCGATGCACGCGCCGAGAAAAGGGGCGTCGCAAGCCGCGTCTTCCGTCAGTAGCTCGCCCGCACGCGCAGGCCGTATGTGCGGGGCTTGGCGACATAGTCGAACGCGCCGAACCCTGCGGCGCTCTGGCGGAAGCTCTGATATTTCTCGCCGGTTAGGTTGTTGATGAAGAAGCCTATCGAATAGGCGCCGTTGTCCGGGCCGACATTGCCGCTGATATCGGCCACCGTGAACGAACGCTGGAAGTCGGTCCGCAGCGGTCCGCCTGCGCCGGGGCTGAAATCATAACGGTCGGAATAGCGGACGTTGCCGGTGAGATCGGCCTTCCAGCCCGTGGCGACCGTGCCGCTGAGCGTGGCGCCGATATTGCCGGTGAAATCGGGCGAGCGGCCGAGCGGAAAACCGCTCAGATCCTCGGAGACGTTGGCGAAGACGGGGGCCGCAACCGACCCGGTCGGCCCCGCGCCCGCTCCGTTCGGAAAGTCCCGGAAACGGGCATGCAGATAGGAGGCGGCACCAAAGAAGGTGAGCCATGGCACCGGCTGATACTGGAAATCGGCCTCCACGCCCTTGCCCCGCGCGCTGGCGCCATTAAGGACGATCGAGCCGCCCAGATCGAGCCGCACCACCTGCACCTGCACGTCGCGATAATGGTAGAGGAAGGCGGCGATGTTGGCGCGCAGCTTGCGATCGGCCGAGGCGAACTTCGCGCCGATCTCATAGCTCTCGATCTTCTCCGGCCGGACGATGATGGCGGAGAAGGGCTGCGCCAAAGCGGGCGTGCTGTAGCCGCCGGCCTTGAAGCCCTTGTTGTAGCTCGCATAAAGGTTCACCGCGCCGGCATCATAGGCGACCACGAAGCGCGGCGTGAAGCTGTTGAACGAGATCGCCGGACCGTCGAAGCGCGCGGCCGGCAGCCCGAAGGCCGAGACGATCGTGTCGTTGAAGGCGCCGGTAATGTCGCGCTTGTCTTTCGTGTAGCGGCCGCCGGCGGTCAGCTTCAGCCGGGCAATCGGCTCAAACGTGATCTCGCCGAAGGCCGAATAGGAATTGGTGATGACGACGTTGCCGCCGGAGGGCAAAATCCCGCTCGGGCTGGCCGCCGCCGCCTGGCGGAAGCCGATGCCGTCGAAGGTAAGATCGAAATAGCCCTTGTCGTGCACGTAGGAGGCGCCTGCGACGGCGTGCAGCCGATCGGTGATGTCGGTGGTGGCCGTCACGTCCTGGGTAAACGCCTCGCTGCCCGAGAACTGCCCGTAGTGGAACAGCAGCGCGCGCGTGAAATCGAGATCGCTCACGCCATAATCGCGTTGGTTGCGGAACGCGGTCACGCTCCGCAGGTGAACGCCGCCGAGATCGCCTTCGAGCTGCAAATTGTAGAAATAGCTTCGCCCGCCCGTGCCGATGCGGCCACGAATGGCACTCTCGCTCTGGTCGGTGTCGTAGAAGCGTCGCACCGGCGACTGCGTGTCGGGAAAGCTGGACACGTCGCAGCCGGTACAGGTGAAGATCGGGCGGCCATTATAGCCGGCGAAAGGGCCGGTGAGATCGTTCACGGTCGTTGTCGTACCGAGGCGCTCGGCCGCCGGCGCCATGCTGCCCTTGTTCCAGTCGTACTGGAACGTGAGGATGGCCTTGAAGTCCGGGCTCGGCTCCCATGCCAGCCGTCCGCGCGCCGTCACGCTCTTGCGGCCGCCGAGATCATGTCCGGTCGCCAGATTGTGTACATAGCCGCCATCGTCGCGGTAACGCGCGGCGAAGCGCGACGAGAGCGTTTCCGACAGCGGGATGTTGACCACGCCTTCCAGCAGACGATGATCGAGGTTGCCGATCTCGGCAGTCGCGTGCGCCTCCAGCGTGTCTGTCGGAGCAGAGCTGTTGATCAGCACCGCACCGCCGCTGGCGTTGCGTCCGTAGAGCGTGCCCTGTGGCCCCTTCAGGATCTGGACGGTATCGACATCCAGCAGATCGTAGAGCGCGCCGAAGCCGCGCTGGGCGTAAGCGCCATCGATATAGGTGGCGACGGCAGGTTCGAGGCCGGCGTTAGGGAAGTTAGCGCCGACACCGCGGATGAAGATCATCGAATAGGTGTAGCCGGTATTGAACACGAAACCCGGCGTGACGGTCTGAAGCTGGTCCACGCTTCTGATGTTCAACTGCTCCAGCCGGGCCGGCGGCACGGCCGTGACCGAGAGCGGCACCTTCTGCAGATTTTCGGACCGGCGCTGGGCCGTCACCACGATCTCGTCCAGGCCGCCCGTACCGTCGACGGCCGTAGCGTCGCTGGTCGTGCCGGCTGCCGGTGCTGACGGATCGGCTTGCGCCATCGCCGGCGTTGTCGAGACACAGCCGATCAGCAGCGCTGTCGACGCGCACAGGGCCCCTCTGCTTTTCATCGTTGTTTTCCCGTTCTATGTTATCTTATCGTGCAAACAAGGGTGAACCTCCACCGGACAACGTTCAAGCACAGTCGCCAACATCGGCTTGACTGGAATAGATGTGAGAATTGTCTGCAAGGTCGATACGCAAACGGCAGGAGACACGGCCAGTGCTGGCGCCGGAAAGCCGCAGAAACTGCCGACCCGCTCAGCCCTTTTTGGACAATGCGAAAGCGATCAGATAATCGCCCGCCCCGTCCTGCAATTGGGGATGACCGCTCGCGGGGATGACAATGAACTGCCGGCCGCTCTTCGCCGAGTAGTAGCTCATCGGATTGGCGTGGCCGGCGGCCGGCAGCGCCTGCTGCCACAAGATGCGGCCCGTCCGCGTATCGAACGCGCGGAAGGTGCGGTCCTGGCTCGCCGCGATGAACATCAGCCCGCTCGCCGTGACCATCGACCCGCCGACCGCCGGCACGCCCATCGGGATCGGCAGCATCGATCTGATGCCGAACGGGCCGCTCTCAGCCGCGCTGCCCAGCGGCTTGCGCCACAACGTCTTGCGCGTGGCCAGATCCACCGCCGCAACCTCGGAGAAGGGCGGCTGGGTGCAGGGCACCCCGATCGGCGAGATGAACGGGCCGGTCTGTGCCGAGTAGCGCGTGCCGCCCTGCGCCCAGTGCTTGATGTCGAGCGGCCTCCCGGCGGCATCGAACGGCTGGTAGGTGGCCGCATCGGCATCGGCGCGCGGTACCAGCCGGTTGCGAAGCGGAAAGTGCATCACGTTCAGCACCATGATCCGCCGCACCGGATCCACCGAGACGCCACCCCATTCCGATCCGCCATAATAGCCGGGGTAGACGATCGTCGGTTTCAGGCCGATCGGCGTGAAATCGCCATCGTAGCGGGATTCGCGGAATTTTATCCGGCACCACAGCTGGTCGAACGGCAGGATGCCCCACATCTTCGCTTCCGTCAGCCGATCGCCGCTAAAGGACGGCATGCCGTCCGGATAGGGCTGCGTGGGCGAGAGTATCTCTCCCGGCACCGGCTGCTGCGGCACCGGACGCTCCACCGTCCGTACCAACGGCCGCCCGGTGCGCCGGTCCAGCACGAAGAACACACCGCGCTTGGTCGGCACGATCACCGCAGGGCGCGTACCGCCACCGATGGGAAAGTCGGTGAGCGTCGGAGGCGACGGATTGTCATAATCCCAGACGTCGCGATGGGTCGTCTGGAACACCCAGCGAAGCGCACCGCTCTCCGCATCCAGCGAGACTACGGAACTGCCGAACCTGTTCATAAGCGGGGAGCGGTGGGCGGCGACGTAATCGGGCGTGGCGTTGCCGAGGGGCACGAAGACCGAGCCGAGCGAGTCGTCCGCCGTCAAAGGCGGCCAGGCGTTCGGCGTGCCGGGCGTGTATCGTTCGCCTTGCCCAGGCTCGCCGGCCTGCCCCGGTCGGCCGAGATCCCACGCCCAGGCGAACCTGCCGGTAGCCGCATCAAAAGCCCGGATGACGCCCGAAGGCTCCCGGGTCTTCTGGCCGTCCAGTACCGAGCTGCCGAGGATCAGCTTGCCGCGCACGAGGATCGCCGGCGAGGTATAATAGAGATACGCGCGAGGGATCGGCCCCATGCCGGTCGTGAGATCGACCTGCCCGCCAGAACCGAAGGTTTCGCAAGGGCGGCCATCGGCAGCGCGCACCGCGATCATGCGGGCGTCGTGCGTGAGGATGACGATCCGCGCGCCGCACGCGTCGGCCGCACTACCCGCAGCCGACGGCGCGGGAACGTAGGTCACGCCCCGGCACATCGCGGCGGCGATGCCCTGTCTGTCGATATGCGGATCGTAGCGCCAGCGGATCGCGCCGGTTTCGGCATCCAGCGCGAACACGTCGTTGGCCATGCCGCAGGTGTACAGACTATCGCCGATCTTCAGCGGGGTTGCCTGCAGCGCGCCGACCATGCCCTTGGGCGGCATGCCGAGCCGAACCTTCCACGCGACCGCCAGACGACCGACATTGCCGGCGTTGATCTGATCGAGCGGGGAGAAGCGCTGGGCCGCGTTGGTGTTGCCGATCGACGGCCACTCGTCGGCGCCCGGCGCCACACCAGTCATGTCCGGGGCCGCCGCGATCGCGGCGGTGCGATCGCGCAGGCTCCACAGGCCCGCGCCCACGCCGAGGATCGCCAGCAGGCCCACGCACGCGACGAGGATATGAGCGCCGGCGGGGCGTGGCCGGCGGAGAAGCCAGCACAGCAGCATGACGAGCCCGCCGCCGACCAGCAGATTAAGCCGTGGCAGCAGCGCCCAGCCATCCAGGCCGGCTTCGAACACGGCCCAACCCAGCGTCGCCAGCAGCACGACCAGGTATAGGAAATAGGCGGCGCGATGGCCACGCCACAGCAAGGCCCCGGCCGCGGTCAGGGCAACACCCGCAAGGGCATAATAAAGTGAACCGCCCAGCACGGCCAAATAGAGGCCTGGTAGAAGATGAAGCAGCCCAACCAGAACCAGGCAGATCGCGATGACCCGCTCGAACCGATGCGCCCCCGACGTCTTCGCGGCGCCCGCCTTCATGCTACGTCTCTCCAACGGCTTTCCCGCAGCCTGAAGCTCACCACAGCCCTTTGCCGTCCGACAAGTCGTCAGTCGATCGAGGCAATGCGCACGTCACGTAGGGACACATCCAGCGAGTCGGCCCGCGGTTCCCGGCAGCATGGTTTCTTGCCCTGCGCTGCAGTCCGCCCTCGTATCTTGGAAAGCCATTGCAAAAAGCAATCATGGGGGATGACTAGAGCAAATCCAGGCGCGTCCGAATAGCAAACCTACGGGATGAACAATCTATGACAAGCGATCGCGAGGATATAACGCATATAATCAATCTCTACGGATTTGCCGTCGACACGCAGGATTTCGATCTGTTCGATCGCATATTCACCGAGAACGTTGATGCGAAGTATAATGAGGAAGCTCACTGGAAATCTCGCACGGATCTGAAAAGAGATTTCATATCCTATCACGATCCTTTCGACGGTACGCATCATGTTATGTCGAACCATCTCATTGATGTGCGCGGCAACGAGGCCAATTGCGTCACCTACGCCCACTGGCGGCTCTACCGCAAAGGCGTTCCCGGCGGCGAGTTCTGGGAGGGCAATGGTTGGTATGACGATCACGCCATCCGCACGGATGCCGGCTGGCGGATCGATCGGCGGCTCTGCCGCATCATCTGGTGGGGCGGCAACCCGCTCGTCAATGCGACCGACCCGACAGTGCAGTTCGATTTGCCGGTCACGTCGCTGAGGGTAGAACGGCAGAACGGCTCCGTTTGGTTCCACACCGCGCAGTACGATCCAGACTGATCAGCCGCGGCCGTAACTAACAGCTTGATACCCGGCAGGTTAGGGATGGCGCACCCGAACGGCCCCGCTGAACCGGCTGCGTTTCGACATCGGGCGTGCACCGCCGCGCAACTCAAATCAGGCATTTGGAGGAGGCGAAGCAATGGATCTCGGTCTTGCTGGTAAAGTGGCGCTGGTCGGTGGCGGCAGTCGCGGCATCGGTCTGGCTGTGGCGAAGGATCTGGCGGCAGAGGCCGCGCACGTCGTGATCGCCGCTCGCGACCGGACGGCGATCGACGCCGCCGTCGCCGACATCACGGCGTCCGGCGGAAAGGCCAGCGGCATTTCTGCGGACATGTTCTCGGAAGAAGGCGTCTCACAGGCGGTACGGCATTGCGTAACTGAGTTCGGCAGCATGCCCGATATCGCGATCGCAAACGTCTACGGCACCGCCCGCTACAGCTTCGACGAAGCCGGGAATGAGGTCTTCCGGGCGGGATACGAACAGATCGTGATGAGCACCGTGTATCTCGCCCGGGCAGTGCTGCCTTCAATGAAGACGAAACGGTGGGGTCGCATCGTCACGATCGGTTCCTTCTGCGCGAAGAAGCCGCATTGGCATATCCCGCTGATCGTGGACAACGTCACCCGCGCCGGTGCCGTGTCGCTGAGCAAATCTTTGTCGAACGAGGTGGGGCGCTACGGCATCACCGTCAACACGGTCGGCCCCGGTTTCATCGATACGGAGATGGCGGTCGAGTGGATGCGCGCCATGGCGGTCGAGCAGGGAAAGGATCCGGACGCCGATCGGGCCACCCGCGATGCGACCATTCCGATCGGCCGCAACGGACGCCCAGACGAGCTTTCCGCCGCATGCGTATTCCTGTGTTCGGAACGGGCGAGCTATATCACCGGGCAGTTGCTGATGGTGGATGGCGGGCTGGTTCCCTCTCCTGTCTAGCGTGCGGCGAAGGCAGCGGCCCGAACTCGCCCGCTCGCAACGGTTCTGGGGCGCCGATACCGAGGAACGCGGCGATGTGTCGATCCCGCAGTTCGCGCTGGACAAAACGCGCCATAGCGCGCGGCGGCAGGCGCGGCTCCCCACGCCCATCGCCGCCGGCGGCTACAAGCCGGCAAGAGCGGCGGTGCCTCCGCCATCGACGACGAACTCGGATCCGGTGGAGAAGCTCGCCTCGTCGCTCGCCAGGAACAGCGCCATGCTGGCGATCTCGTCCGCGCGGCCCATTCGCGACATAGGCACCATCGCCATCAGCTTTTCGTCGAGCACCGCGGCCGCCTCGCTGTCGACCCTCCACGGCGCGAAGATCGGCGTCTCGATCGGGCCGGGATGGATGGAGTTGCAGCGGATCGCCAGACCCCGCCGGGCGAAGTTCACTGCGATCGACTTCGTGAGCAGCCGTACGGCACCTTTGGTGGCCGAATAGCCGCAATCGGTCGCCGTCGCCAAAATCCCCGCATTGGAGGATATGTTGATGATCGAACCCGAAGCGCCGCCCGGATTGGCCTGCATCGCCAGCCCGCCATGCTTGCAGCCCAGCATCACGCCGGTCACGTTGATCGCGAACAGGCGGTTCCAGGCGTCCAGATCGATGGTCTCCAGCGCGCCGGGACCGAGGATGCCGGCATTATTCACCAGCACGTCTAGCCGGCCATGCTGGGCCACCACGTCGGCGATCGTCGCGCGCCACTGATCCTCCTGGCTTACGTCCAGCCGGACGAAACGGCTGCCGGACGCCACGGCCACCGCCTCGCCTTTCGCGGCATCAACGTCGCCGAACACCACATGCGCACCCTCGCGCACGAAGCGCTCGACCATGGCCGCGCCCAGACCTGAGGCGCCCCCGGATACGAAAGCCACCTTGCCGGCAATCCTGCTCATGCCTTCTCCCTCTGCGAACGTTGCCAACGCACATCACTCAGTATGGCCGAGCGTCGCCGAGTTGACGAGAAGGCCGGACGACCATGCGCCATCGACGGCAAGTTCCGCGCCGGTGATGTACGAGGCGTCGTCGCTGGCCAGAAAGAGGCTGGCATGGCCTACCTCGTCCGGCTCGCCGACGCGACCGTAGGCGATGGCGTAATCGCGTGCCATCTGGGCAGAGTCGAGCGCACCGTCAGGGTTGAGCATCGGCGTGTCGATCGCGCCGGGATGCACCGAGTTGACCCGGATCTTCCACGGCGCCAGTTCCAGCGCGGCGGCCTTGCTGATCCCGCGCACGCCCCACTTGCTGGCATCGTAGGCCGCCATGCCGGCCGTGCCGCGCAGGCCGTTCACCGAGGAAATGTTGACGATGGCGCCGCCGCCCGCCGCCTTCATGCCGGGGATGACCGCCTTCATGCCCATGAAGGTGCCGACCAGATTGATGGCCAGCACCCGTTCCAGATCCGCCTTCGCCGTCTCTTCGACCGCGCTGTAGAAGGTGATCGCCGCATTGTTTATCAGGACGTTCACCGGCCCGAACCGCGCCATCGCGTCGTCGACGACCTGCTGCCACGCCTCCTCGTCGCGCACGTCGAGAGCCGCGAAGTGCGCCTTGCCGCCCAGATCGCTTGCCAGCGCCTGACCGGCGTCGGCGAGCACATCGGCGATGATCACGCTCGCCCCCTCGCGCACGAATAGGCGAGCCGTCGCCTCGCCCTGCCCCCGCGCACCGCCGGTCACGATCGCGACCTTGCCTTCGAGCCTTGCCATACCGGTCCTCGCCTGTCCGTTGAAGGGGCGTGCTACCATTCGCGGCGAGTTGCCTTGTGACGGATGCGGAGATCGCTCATGTCTGGGGAGGACGGGCGCGATCGATGCAGATCGCGATCACGCCGGCGCGCGGCAGATGCGATCCGCGCAGGCCGTCAGATGGTTGAGCCACGCCGGATCGGATAAGCTGTCCATGCGCATCCACGCAGCCGGCAGCGACGCCAGCAACGCGATCGGGCCGGACACAATCGTCATGATCGTGACAGATATGTCGCGTGTCGCCCCTCTACATGGGTTTCCGCGCGAGGCGCGGGCGCAAGGCCGCGAGCAGCTCATCATGCACGGTTCGGACGTCCGCGATACCTTCATCATGCCTCTTTTCCCAAGTTCTTGCCTCAAGACGCAATACGCGGCTCGTATACGCGCAATATCGGCCCGAATTGTTCCGGCGCACAATTATGTCGCCGCGCGCCTGCCCGGCCCCGTGATAGCACCCGTCGACAACAGGATCGCGAGAGGCTGCATGGAACATGATCTCATCATCCGCAACGGAACGGTGGCGGATGGCAGCGGCGGCGCACTCTACGTAGCCGATGTGGCGCTGCGCGGCGAGCGCATCGTCGCGGTCGGCAAGGTTGCGGGACGGGCGCCGCGCGAAATCGACGCGATGGGGAAGCTCGTGACACCCGGTTTCGTCGATATCCACACCCATTATGATGGACAGGTGATCTGGGAGAATCGCCTCCACCCCTCGTCCGGCCACGGCGTTACCACCGTGGTGATGGGCAATTGCGGCGTCGGCTTCGCGCCGTGCCGGGCCCAGGATCGCGCGCGGCTGGTGCGGCTGATGGAAGGGGTCGAGGACATTCCCGACGTGGTGCTCACGGAAGGACTGAGTTGGGCGTGGGAGAGCTATCCCGACTATCTCGACGCGGTCGAGGCGCGACCGCACGACATCAACATGGCCAGCTACCTGCCCCATTCGGCGCTGCGCGTGTTCGTGATGGGCGAGCGCGCCGCCGCCGGCGAGGACGCCACACCGGAGGATCGCGCGCGCATGGCGGACATCACGCGCGAAGCCATACGGGCGGGCGCGATGGGCGTGTCGACCTCACGGACGCTGTTCCATCGCTCCAGCGACGGCGGGCTCGTTCCCACCCTCGACGCGGGCATCGATGAACTTCACGCGCTGGGCGCCGCGCTGCAAGCGGAGGGTCGGGGCATTCTCCAGATCGCGAACGACTATAAGGGCAACACAGATATCGACGGCGAATTCGCGCTGATGGCCCGGGTGGCGCGCGAGACGGGGCGGCCGCTCACCCTGCCGATGGCGCAGGTCCATTCCGACCCGCAGGCATGGCGTCACATCCTCAAGTTGGTGAGCGACGCCAACGCGCAAGGCCTGACGGTAACGGCGCAGGCGCTGCCACGCGGCATCGGCCTACTGTACGGCCTCGAACTCTCGATGCACCCCTTCGTATTCACCGAGGCCTATCGGGCAATCGCGAGCCTGCCGCTCCGCGATCGCCTCGCCCGCATGCGCGACCCGGCCGTGCGCCGGGAGATCATCGCGGGCGATCCGGGCGATCCGGCCGCGCCGCTGATGGGCTTCGTCCGCCGTTTCGACAATATGTACGAGATGAGCGACCCGCTGGATTACGAGCCGTGCGCCGAAACCTCGGTCGCGGCGCGCGCGCAGCGGCTGGGCGTGCCGCCGGAAGCGCTGGCCTATGACCTGCTGCTCAATCGCAGCGATCAGGCCGCCTTCTTCATGCCCTTCGCGAATTATGCCGACGGCAATCTCGATGTCGCGCTGGAACTGTTCCGTCATCAACATGTCGTGCCGGGCCTTGGCGACGGCGGCGCGCATTACGGCGTGATCTGCGACGCCAGCTATCCCACCTTCCTGCTGACCCACTGGACGCGGGATCGCCAGCGCGGCGAGCGCATCGGCGTGGCGGAGGCGGTGAAGGCGATGGCGCGCGATACCGCCCTGATGGTTGGGCTGGAGGATCGCGGCCTGATCGCGCCGGGCTATCGCGCCGACATCAACGTCATCGACTATGATCGATTGGCGCTGCACGCGCCGACGATCGCCTTCGACCTGCCGGCGAACGGCCGGCGCCTCACCCAGCGGGCGGACGGCTACGTCGCCACGATCGTCAACGGCGAGATCGTCTACAGCAACGGCGCGCCGACCGGCGCCCTGCCCGGTCGCCTCATCCGGGGGCCTCAGCCGGCACCTGCCCAAGCGATACCGGACGCCGCGGCCGAAGCCTGAACATCGACATCGAGGTATCCTGCCATGACAGACCCCACCCCCGCCGCCGCCCGCGCGCCACGGAAAGCCCGTCGGATCGGCATCATCGGTGCCGGCCCCGGCGGCATGGCGGCGGCCATCCGCTTCAGGGCGGCAGGCTATGACGATATCGTGATCTGGGAGAAGGCCGATGGCGTGGGCGGCACCTGGTTCCACAATCGCTATCCCGGCCTGGCCTGCGACGTGCCCTCCCACCTCTACTCCTTCTCCTTCGATCTCAATCCGCGCTGGTCGCGCGCGTACGCGCCGCAGCCGGAAATCCTCGCGTACATGAGCGGCATTCCCGACCGGCACGGACTGTGGCCGCACATCCGCCTCTCGACCGAGGTTCGCGACGCCACCTGGGACCATGCAGCGGCACATTGGACCGTCTCACTCGCATCGGGCGAGACCGAGGATGTCGATATCCTCGTCAGCGCGCAGGGCATGTTCAACCTCATCAAATGGCCCGCGATTGCCGGCCTCGACGATTTCGGCGGCGCGCTGTTCCATTCCGCGCGCTGGCGCGACGACGTCTCGCTGGATGGAAAGCGCGTCGCGGTCATCGGCACCGCGGCCAGCGCCGTGCAGATGGTGCCGGTGATCGCCGGGCAGGTGGCGCAGCTCGATCTGTATCAGCGCACGCCCAATTGGGTACTCCCGAAGAACGACCCGATCTTCGACGATGCGGTCCTCGCCGCCCGCCAGGCCGATGGCGCGCTGGTCGCGCGGGAACGAAGCCGGCTGCATGACGAGATGGACGACATGTGCAACTGGACCCAGCTTCAGGATGACGGCCCGTTCGTCGAACTGTGCCGGCAGAACCTCGCGATAGTCGAAGATCCGGAACTCCGTCGCAGGCTGACGCCGGATTTCAACTGGGGTTGCACGAGGCCGCTCTTCTCGAACGATTTCTACGCGGCGTTCAACCGCGCGAACGTCGGCCTGATCACCGGCGGCGCGACGCGCATCACGCCGCAAGGCATCGTCGACCGGGACGGCATGGAGCGCGATTATGACGTCATCATCTGCGCGACCGGCTATGAGGTCGATCGCTTCCTCTCCGCCATTCCCGTGCGCGGTAGCGACGGCATAGACATCGCGGATGCCTGGGCCGACGGAGCGCAGGCCTATCTCGGCGTCGTGACGGCGGGCTTTCCCAATCTGTTCATGAGCTTCGGGCCGAACACCAACAATTGTTCGCTGATCGCGATGGCGGAAATGGAGGCCGCCTACATGGTGCGCTGCGTAGAATGGATGGATGCCAACGACGCGGCGTGGATGGATGTCAAGCCAGAGGTACAGGCACGCTACAATGACAAGCTTCAGGCGGATATAGGCCGCGTCTGGGTCTGGCAGGGTGGTTGCCACAATTACTATGCAACCGCGAGCGGCCGGATCGTCACGCAATATCCGCTGAATATGCGAAGCTATCGCGACAGCACGGCGATCGTCGACCCCGACGCGTTCGAGGTCGGCATGCACGCGATGGCGTAGGGCCAACCCCGGCCGCACGAGCGGCCGGGACTGACCCGGTCAATAGGACTTCGGCAGGCCCAGCGCCCGCTCGGCGATGTAGCTGAGCACGATCTGGTTGTTCACCGGCGCCACCGTATTGTTCTGTGCGGCAATGTAGAACGGCAGAATGTCCTGGCTGACATCGACGCCGGCACCGCCGAACGTCGTCATCGCGATCTCGGCGGCCATCTTGAACGCTTCGGACGTCAGGATCTTGACCATGTTCGCTTCCAGCCCAATGGGCTCGCCGCGATCATATTTCTCGGCGGCGAGATACATCATCGTACGCCCCGCCTCGATATAGGTCTTCGCGCGCGCCATGGGATGCTGGATCGACTGATAGGTGCCGATCGGCGTTCCGAACGGCGCGCGCGTCTTGGCATAGTCCGCCGCCCGGTTGAGGACATAGTCCGCCTGGCCGACGTTCATTGCGGCGACCAGCAGACGCTCTGAATTCAGCGAATCGAACAGGATGTTCAGCCCCTTGCCCTCCACACCGACAAGAGCATCCGGCTGCAATACGACGTTGTCGTAGTAGACGACGTAGTTCTTCTCCGGCAGGTACATGCCGATATCCATCTGCGTCGTGGAGATGCCCGGCAATTTGGTATCGACGATGAACAGCGATATGCCGCTCTTGCGATCCGTCGCGTCGTGCGCCTCGGTACGCGCCACAAGCAGGCAGTGGGCGGATTCGACGAAGGCCGTCTGGTAGGTCTTGGAACCGTTCAGCACATAGGTTCCGTCCTCTTGGCGGACGGCGGTCGTCTTGATCTTGAAAGTGTTCGTGCCCGAATCCGGCTCGGTAATGCCGAAGCTGAAGAACTCCTCGCCCGTCGCCGTCGGCGGCAGGTAGCGCCGCTTCTGCTCCTCGCTGGCATGGCGCAGCAGCGGCTCGCGCGACATGAAGTTGGGCACCGCCAGCGGCAGCAGCAGCGCCTCGCGATGCAGCAGATCGATCGCCAGCACGATATCGTGCAGCGATCCGCCCGCGCCGCCATATTCCTCCGGCAGGCCCATCGCGAGCAGGCCGGTATCGACCCACATTTCCCACAATTTCGTCGGCAGTTCGTTCTTGCGGCCGCATTCCGCCACATAGGCGCGATCGACGCGCTTGATGATCGTGTCGCAGATATCGCGTACGGCGTCGGACGTGTCGGACATCGATGGGCTCCGTGAAATGACCTGCCGCGTCAGGCCGACGCGACGGGGAGTAGGATGCTGCTCTGCACGTCGCACACCGTTCCGGCCTGCGTTGCCAGACGAATCACGAGATCGATCCGCCGCCGGCCGCCCTCGACCGCATGGCCGACGACACGGCCCGAGCCTGTGAGCGTGTCACCAGGATAGACGGAGGCCTTCATCACCATCTTCCTGCGCGCGACGAACGTGGCCGGCCCCGCCCAGTCCGTCGCGACGCGATCGGCGAAACCCTGCAGGGCCAGGGTGTTGAGGTAGATCGACTGCTGCCCCTGCTGCTGCGCGAAGAACGGATCGCTATGACCGGGAAACAGATCCCAGGTCGCCATGGGTGTCATCACGATCTTCTCGTATGTCACGCGCAGCGATATCTCGGGCAGGATGTCTCCCGCGGTCACGTCGCCGATGCGAACACCCTCGATCATGCCGGCTTCCTCGGTTCGTAGCGAAACTGAATATTCGTCAGCGTCGCCACCACCTCGCCGGTGTCGTTCTGGTACGTGGAGACGGTGGTCACGAACCGGCCGATACCGAGGCGCGTTTCCTTTTCCTCAGATATGTCGGTCGCCACATCCCAGAAGTTCAGCGTCTCGCCCAGGTAGATCGGACGGTGATACTCCACCTCGGTCGATATGTTGATCAGCGTGCTGCCAGGCAGCGGCAGCTTCATCAGCATATAGTCCAGCTCCACCTGCCGATCCGGCAGCCAGGGCAGCGGCATCGTCAGCGCCTGCAGCATCGCCGGCGGCGCGACGGGACGGCCCCAGAGGCGGATCGCCGTCGCCTCGTCCCAGTAGCTGGCGTTCGCATCCTCGATCAGCGCGAGGAACTGGTGCGATCGCACCGCGCTGGCCGGATGCGAGCCGAAGTTGGTCGACGAGCGGCGGCCCAGCAGCGCCTTGCCCTCCTCGTAGCTTCCCTGCGTGGGGGCGGTGCGGTCCCGGATCGGTTCGTCGGCGCTCATGCCTCAGGCTCTATCGATGCAAATGGCTTCGTCCATGCTCCGAAAGGCATAGCGCCTTGTCCAGTCAGGACCGTGCCCGCCGATGGCGAAAGGTCTGCGAAACGGAGATGACGGGCAGCCGCAACCGGCTGGGCGTTTGGCGAAATAACGGGTCGCGGTGCGTAACGGGGCTCCGCTTGCCGGCCGTCATCCGCGAAGCCAGTCTGCTCGATGATAGCCGCGACGCCGCGACGATGGCGCCGCCCGAGGAGACGGTATGACGATCAGGACGGAAGCCGCCATCGCGTACGAAGTAGGCCGGCCCATGGTGATCGAGCAGGTGGAACTCGATGCGCCGGGCGAGGGCGAGGTACTGGTCGAGGTGAAGGCCGCCGGCCTCTGTCATACGGACCTCGGCGTATGGGAAGGCCACAGCCCGATCGGCGCGACCTTTCCGCTCGTCCTCGGCCATGAAGGCGCCGGCATCGTGCTGGAAACCGGACCGGGGGTGACGGACCTGGAGCCGGGCGATCACGTCATCACCTTCGCCCCCGAATGCCAGCTTTGCGGCGCGTGCCACTCCACCAAGGGTAATTTCTGCGAGGCCGTGCTGTCCGGTTATGGTGCCGAGCCGTCGATCACCGCCGGCGGACGCAGGGTCTTCGCGGGCTATGGCGTGGGCACGTTCGCCAATCATCTTGTCACCACCTCAAGCCGGCTGGCGCGGGTGCGCAAGGACGCGCCGTTCGACGAGATCTCCTATCTCAGCTGCGGCGCGACCACCGGCATCGGCGCGGCGCTGATCGAGGCCAAGGTGGAGGCCGGCGCCTCCGTGGTGGTGTTTGGTCTGGGCGGCATCGGCCTGAACATCATCCAGGGCGCCCGCATGGCCGGCGCCACGACGATCGTGGGGGTGGACATCAACCCGCAAAAGGGCGCGATGGCGTTGCAGCTCGGCGCGACGCACTTCGTTGATTCCAGCACGCTGGAAGGCGATCTCGTCGGCCACCTCCTCGAGCTTACCCGCGGCGGGGCAGACTATACGTTCGAGGCGGTCGGCAATATCCGGTTGATGGAACAGGCGCTGGCCACCGCCCGCATCGGCTGGGGGGTGTGCACGATCGTCGGCGTCGCACCGAGCGGCGAGAAGCTGGGCGTCCTGCCGTTCGACCTCATCATGGGCCGCAAGCTGCAGGGGACCGCGATGGGCGGCGTGCGCGGCAAGAGCCAGCTTCCGGAGATCGTCGACTGGCTGATGGAGGGCCGGTTCGACCTGAAAAGTCTCATCACCGCCCGCATGCCGCTCTCCGCGATCAACGAAGGCTATGACGGGATGCGGCGCGGCGAGGGACTGCGATCGATCATAACCTTCTGATCGCACGCCGACGGCAGCGCGGAAGGGGCGAGCATTCAGCCGACGAGCAGCCGCCGACGCAGCTCCGCGCGACCGCTCCCGGTCAGCCCGACGGTATCGAGATATGCGTCGACCGAACCGCATCGATGCTCGATCTCGTCGAAGAACGCCATCAGATAGTCGGGCTTTACGTCGAGCAGATGCCGCATCAGTTCGATCCGCACCGCCACGCCATGTCGATCGGCGAAGCGGCGGATCGCGGGCTCCGCCATCGCCAACAGGCCCGGCGCGCCGCTGGATCGCATATAGTCAGCGACGATCGCGTCGCGCGGCACGCCGAGCGCGTGCAGCACCAGTGCCACGAACATGCCGGTGCGATCCTTGCCGGCGCTGCAATGCGCCAGCATCCGGCCGTCCATCTCCATCAACCTGGCGAACGCCCGCCGGAACAGCGGCGGATAATGGGCATCGAACGGCAGTGCGCGGTAGAGTTCCGCATAAATCCTGTCGGATCCGTCCTCGTCGAGCAGCCCCGCGCGCAGCGGGGCCAGATGCGGCGCCTCGGCCGAATGATCCCCATCGTGGAACAGCACACGATCCGCCCGATCGCCCGGCCATGACGACGGCTGTTCGTCGCGCTCTGCGGCGTAGCGCAGGTCGACAACGAGCGCGAAATCAAGTGCGTGCAGGTGCGTGGCGTCGTCATCGCCCACGCTGGCGACCGCACCGGAGCGGAACAGGCGGTCCCGCACGACGGTGCTGCCGCAACGCGAGGGAAGGCCGCCGAAATCACGCAAGTTTACGATGCTTTCGAGCACCGTCAGCAGCGACCCATGTCGATGGCAGCGAAGGCGGCGGCATCGAGCAGGCTCGCTTCGGTAAGCCCCATCGCGCGGCGGCGGCGATACTGTCCCGGCGTTTCGCCCGTGGCCTGCTGGAAGGCGAAGGAAAAGGCGCTGCAATGATTGAAACCGAGCCGGTAGCTGACGACTTTCAGCGGGATGTCCTCGTCGGCCAGCAAGGCGCGCGCGCGACTTATCCGTTTCGCCTTGAGATAGTTTTGCAGGCTCTCGCCGGTGGCGCGCTTGAACAGGCGGCGCAGATGGGTCGGGCTCATGCCGCATTCGCTGGCGACCTCGGCGGGTGTCGGCAGGCCGATCTCGAACGAGTCGAGGAAATCCTCGATATGCTTGATCTGCGATGCCTTCAGGCCGCCGCTGACGCTCAGCGCCTCGCGTCCAGAGGCGACGTGACGCGCCAGATCGACGATGAGCATCTGCACCAGCGCCTCAACCAGCATCTCGCTGCCCAACCCTTCGCCTTCCACCTCCGAGGCCAGCCGGAGAAGCACGGATTCGATATTGGTATCGCGAACGTCCAGGTCGATCTCCAGGTCGGCAAGGCGCACCGGCATGTCGCTTTGTCGCAGCGCCCGTTCGATCAGGGCACCGTCCAGATGGAACACGGTCGATCGGATACCGCTTTCGTCCTCGGTGCCATATCCCTTGGCGATGCCGTTGGGCGGCGTCAGGATGAGGCGGCCGACCGCCTCCGCCTTGCCGTCGGGGTTCCAGCAACGGGCGCGCACCGGATGGTGCCCGGCGACGAGCTTGAAGGTGAGGTCGGCGTCGATATCCTCCAGCGGCTGCCCGGCCGACCATTCGTAGATGACGCGTTCTACCGAGAGTCCGCCGAACCGGCGGCGCGATACAGACTGCCGCAATGCCTCGTCCCTCCCACCTCGCTTGCCGGGCGCGCCGCGCACGCACGCCTGGGAATGGCTATGACGAAGCGGAACCGGTCTGCAAGCGACCGGAAGGCGGTCGGCGGTGCTTCGCCGCCACGGTCAACGGACGGTGCGGAAGCAATCACGAAGTTCGGTCACGAACAGGTCCGGCTGCTCCCACGCCGCGAAATGGCCGCCGCGCTCCGGCTCGTTCCAGTGGATCAGGTTGGGATAGCGGCGCTCGACGAGCCGGCGGGAAGGCCTGAATATCTCCGCCGGGAACAGGCTGCATCCGGTCGGCACGTGCACCGGTGCCAGATCGAAGAAGGCGCTGTCCATGCTCTCCCAGTAGAGCCTTGCGGAAGAGGCGCCGGTGCCGGTCAGCCAGTAGAGCGCGATATTGTCCAGCATCTCGTCGCGGGAAAGCACGGTTTCCGGATCGCCTTCGCAATCGGTCCAGGCCTGCAGCTTCTCGTAGATCCACGCCGCCTGCCCCGCCGGCGAATCCGCGAGCCCGTAGCCAAGCGTCTGCGGCCGCGTCGCCTGCACGCGCGCATAGGCCGCACCGTCGGCATTGTAGCGCTCCAGCCGCGCCGCCGCTTCCTGCTCGGCGGGGTCGAGGCTGCCGGCATCGTCCGGACCCGGGAAGGCCAGCGGCATGTTCAGGTGGATCGCCCGAAGCCCGGCCGGCGCGATCTGCCCGATCTTGGTCGTCACCGACGATCCCCAGTCGCCGCCCTGCGCGCCATAGGCATCATAGCCGAGGCGCGCCATCAGTTCGATCCACGCCGAGGCGATACGTTCGACCCCCCAACCCGCCTGGGCAGGGCGATCCGAGAAGCCGTAGCCGGGCAAGGACGGCAGGACGAGATGGAACGCATCCTCCGCCCGGCCGCCATGCGCCACCGGATCGGTAAGCGGCGCGATGACCTTGTGGAACTCGACGATCGATCCCGGCCAGCCGTGCGTCATCACCAGCGGCAGGGCCGCCGGCTCCGGCGAACGGATGTGGAGAAAGTGGATGCCGTGGCCATCAATCTTCGTGCGATACTGGCCGAAACCGTTCAGCATCGCCTCGCAGCGGCGCCAGTCATAGCCGTCGCGCCAATAGTCGCACAAAGCGCGGGCGCGATCGAGCGGCACGCCCTGGGACCAGTCGTCCACCGTCTCCCGCTCCGGCCAGCGCGTCGCCGCTAGACGCTGGCGCAGGTCCGTCAGCGCATTCTCGTCGATGTTCAGGTGGAATGGCTCGATCGCCTGCGCGGCGTCCATGCTAGAGGACCAGCCCGGTTTCGATCCGCGGGCCGGGCGTGAAGCGCGTCGGCATGTCGATCCAGCCGTTGATCGTGCCCACAGAGGTGTAGCGCCGCGCGCGCGCGGGATCGACGCGATAGTCCGGGATGCGCGCGAACACGACCTGCATCATCTCCTCGAACATCACCCGCGCCATGAAGGATCCGATGCAGCGGTGCATGCCGGCGCCGAACGCAATGTGCCGATTGGGAAAGCGGGCTATGTCCACGTCCTCCGGCGCATCGAACACCTCCGGGTCGCGGTTGGCGGCCGCCCACGCCAGATAGACGCGGTCGCCCTTTTCCATCTTCGCGCCGCCCATCTCCACGTCGCGCGATACGTTGCGCGCCAGACCGTGGATCGGGGTAAAGTAGCGGACGAACTCCTCCCGCGCGATCGGCAGCAGCGTGGGATCGTCCATCAGCCGCCGGCGATCGGCCGCGTTCTCGTCGAGATAGACCAGGGCGTGCGTGGTCAGCGCCGTCGTCGTGTCCACGCCGCCGGTGATGATGTTGTTGCAGAAGGACAGCATCTCGTCCTCCGTCAACGGCCTGCCATCGATCTGTTCGTGCGCGAAATAGGACAGCAGATCGTCGCGCGGCGGCTGCGAGCGCCGCTCGCGAAAGGTTTCCACGCAGCGCTGGAAGATCCACTGGACGCCGGCGATAACATGCGGGAAGTCCGGCGACTCCTTCGGCGTGAAGACCATCTCGTGGAGCGGATCGGCGAACTGCCGCCACTCGTCCAGCGGCAGCCCCATCAGTTCCATCGTCGTCATCGCCGGCACGGGGCCGGTGAAGTCGTTGACGAGATCCATCTCGCCCGTCTCGATCACGCGATTGAGCAGGCTGTCGGCATAGCGGCGGACGCCGGCCCGCCGCGCCTCCGCCGCCTTCGGCGCAAACCGGCGGTTGAGGTATTTGCGGAAGATGTCCCAGTCCGGCCGGTCGGCTTCCACCGGCAGACCGCGCGGGATCGGGGTGGCGGGGATGGTGATGCCGCCGGACACGTCGCCACTATGCGGATCGAACGTCTTGAAGCTGGAGAAGGTGGCATCGTCCTGCGCCATCGCCACGATGTCCTTGTAGCGCGTCGCCACCCAGAAGCCGCCATGCTTCTCCGTCCAGGCCACCGGGCACGTGCCGCGCATCTCGCGGAACTCGCCGGGCCATGCGGCGACATGCGCCTCCGACTCATGATCGAAGTCGACCGGGCAGGCCTTCAGATCGCGTGCGTCTTCCATTCGTCCGTTCCTCATCCTCCGCGCGTCGCGGCACCCATCGTCAAAGGCTCGTCACGATCGCCTGCTCGGGGCACCCGCGCACCGCCTGGTTCACGGCTTCCTCCAGTTCTGGCGGCACATCCTCGTGGCGGGCGTGGGCGTGGCCATCCTCGTCGCTCAGTTCGAACATGTCGGGACAGGCCAGCCAGCACATGCCATGGCCGACGCATCGTTCGTCAATGACGGCTACCTTCATCGCCTTCTCCGTTCGCGTCAGAAGCTGTCGAGCACGTCGTGATCGTCGATCGCGGCGAGCAGCCGGCGGAGAAACTCGTGCGTGGTACGCTCGGGCTGCATCGCGGGCATGCCCTCGGCCGGCACGAGCGTGATCGTCCAGAAGGCGAGCGCCGTCATCAGCTGCTGGCGCAGCGCGGCCCACGCCTCGTCCTCCGACGTGCGCGGAACGCCACGCTCCGCCATCTGATCGAGATAGTAGCGAACGAGATCCTTCTCCCAGCGCCGCCGATCCTCGATCGTCAGCGCGGTGGTCATCGTATAGATCACGTCGCGCGACCAGTGGCCGACGCTCACGATCTGGAAGTCGCTGAGGCCCATCCTCTTGTCCGCCGCGATATACCAGTTCTTCAGGTGGACGTCGCAGTGGATCAGCGTGCGGGGCAAAGCGCGATGCCGCTCGACCGAGGCATCCGTCGCGGGCCAGATCTCCGCCCGGCGGCGGAACAGCCGCTCCGGCATCAGCGGCTCGGCTTGGCCGAACGCGACGTCGCACGAGGAGGCGAAGTCCGGGGAAACCGTCATCATGTTCCGCCACCAGTCGGGCCAGGTGCGGAACGGCAGCGTGCTGCCGCCGAGTTCGGGGCTCTCGTAGAAACGCGAATGCAGCCCCGCCAACGTCCGCATCTGCGATGCCACATGGTCGAAATCCATGTGGGTCCGATCGTCGCAGAAACGGACGCTGCTGCCGAGATCGCGCATCATGATGAGCGAGGCATAGGTCTCCGGGTCGAACTGGGCGTAGAGCCCGACCGGCGCCTCGATATCAAGGCGCCCGCGCACCAGATTGTAGAAGTCCGCCTCTATCTGCGCAGCGCCGGAAAGGCTGAGCACGAGGCGGTTCTCCAGCGCCTCGGCCGCCTTGCAGAAGACGGTGGAAGGCAGGCTCGCCACCTGCCCGGCGTCGTTGTAGGTGAGGAAGATGCGGCGGCGGTTGGACGATCCGTCGTCCCGCTCGTCGAAGCGATGGGATTCCACCCGCGCACCCGGCGCATCACCGCACAGCACGTCCGTCAGCCAGGCCGGGGTGATCGATCCATAGGATTTGGGCACCTGATCGGCCCGCGTCACCTGCTCGTCATGCTGTTCGGAACGGAAGGCGGCGGTTATCGCCTCCGCCGAATTCGGCTCCGCGTTCAACGCTACGCTCATCTGGTCCTCCCTGCCGCTCAACGCGAGAACTTGACGCTGACACGGGCCATGATCTCGCGGCCGCGGCTCAGCGCGGCGTAACGATCGCCCAGGACGCCGGCGGCGGTGCCCGTGCCGCTTCCCGTGAACGGCACGTTCGGCGAGGCGACGAAGTATCGTTTGTCGGTAAGGTTGCGACCGATCAGCGCCAGTTCCCATGCATCGTTGGACGGGCCGAAGCGGAGCGTCCCGTCAAGCAGGGCATATTTCGGCATGCGGCTCTGCGGGGCGGAGGTCGCGTCCGTCAGATAGCTGCTGCTGTAGGTGCCGTTCACCGACGCGCCCAGCTTGTACGTGTCGCCGATCGGCGCATCATAGTTGATCCCGCCGCTCAGGCCCCATTTGGGCGCGCGGATCAGCTCCGTGCCGTCGAGATCCTGCACCGGATTGCCGTTGACGATGTTACACCCTTGCGCCGGGGTCTGGCCGTTATAGCAGGGCGCGCCCGGGAAGCTGGAATATTTGCCCTTGTTGTAGGAGGCGGCGCCGTTCAGCGTAAGACCGTCCAGCGGGGTGCGGTAGTTGAAGTCGATCTCCGCGCCATGGATCTTCACCGCGCCCGCGTTGCGGATCGTGCTGGTCGCGTTGGTGAAGTTTGTCACCTGCAGGTCCGAGACCTTGTAGGTGTAGACGGCCGCGTTGATCCGCAGGCGATTGTCCGCCACTAGCGCCTTCACGCCGGCCTCGAAGCCCTTGATTGTCTGCGGATCGTAGCTGATGTCGCCCGCGCTTTGAAAGTTGACCGAGCTGGAATTGAAGCCGCCGGACAGGAAGCCGTGCTTGTACGATCCAAACAGGGTCAGTTGCTGACTCGGCCGATAGGAAGCCGTGACTTCCGGCGAGAAGTCGTTCCAGCTGTCCTTGGTTGGATCGATCGTCACCAGATCGGCGGACGTCAACGGATTGAAGCCGAAGGGATTGGCGCCCACTCCGCCATCCAGAATATAGGGTATCTTCTTCTTCTCGTAGGAATAGCGCCCGCCGACATCGATCTCGATCGTCTCGGCCGGCTTGTAGGCCAATTGCAGGAAAGCGGAATAGGCCTGACCGTCCTGCCGCAGCCGATAATTGTTGATCTGGAACGGCGTGCGCAGCGGGATGAAACCCAGCCCGTTCGCGGTCAGCGACAATTGCCCGCTGGCCTCGGTGGCGAACACGTAGGTGGTCGATCCGGTGGTGGCCCGCGTATCGGAGAAGTACACGCCAGCCGTGAAGTTCAACGGACCGTCGAAACTGCTCTGCAAGCGGATTTCCTGCGAAAGCTCGCGATCCTTCAGGTTGTTGGTGCTCGGCAACGCGATGGAATAATCGTTCTCGTAATTCTGCGCCTGCAGCAGCTTGACGTAGTACAGGCCGGAAACCGAGGTGAGCTGCACGTCGTCAGACAGCTTGTAGTTCAGCTCCAGCCCGCCGAGCACCTGATTCTGGCGCAGGAAGTTGCGACCGTCGCCAAAGATCGGGTTGATCGTGCCGAGTACCGGCCCTGAGCCGGGCGTGATCGAGTGGCCGTTGGGCCGGCAATCGTCGATCGAACCGCTCTGCGGCGCGCCGAACGGACAGCTGATATATTCGACCGTGTTGGCAGGGCCGTCGGTGCGGGTCCGCGCATAGCTCATCTTCAGGCGGGCGCTGAACCTGTCGTCGGGTTCCCACTTCAGCGTCACGCGGCCGGCATAATCCCGCGTCACCGGCGAGCGATCCCGCGACGAGCCCTTCACATAGGCGTTGTCCGGTATGTCGTTCTTCACATATCCGTTCAGATCGCTGAAGTAGCCGGCGAAACGGATGCCCAGCGTCTCGGTGAGCGGGGAGGAGACATAGCCTTCCAAGCGTTTCTCCCGTCCATAGAACTCATAGCCGGCGGAGAGCTTCGCCTCCAGCGACTGTGTCGGGTCGGCGGTGCGGATCGAAACGATGCCGGCCGGGCTGTTCTTGCCGAAGAACAGGGCCTGCGGGCCCTTCAGCACCTCGACCTGCGCGATATCGATGTCGCTCATCCGGCGGACGCTGGATTTCGCCACCTGCACGCCATCGACGTTGAACGACACCGCCTGATCGCCGAACGGATTCGAATCCGGTCCGCTGATGCCGCGGATGGCGATGTTGCCGCCCTGCACGCTGCCGCCCTGCGGCCCGATGATGAGCTGCGGCACGATGCGCGCGATGCCATCCAGATTGTTGATCGCGCGGCGCGACAGCTCGGCCGAGCCGACCGCCGTGACGACCACCGGCACCGAGATCGAGGTTTCGTCGCGCTTGCGGGCGGTGACGACGATGTCGCCGTTCTCCACGGTCGGGCTGGGCTTGGCCGCCACCGCCGCCGTCGCGCTGGCGCCCGGCTCCTGCGGTTCGACGGGTGCCGCGTTGGGGGTCTGCGCCGCCGCGCCTGCCCATGCGACCACCGCCATCGCGGTGCCCGCCAGCAGCCGAATGATCTTGCCCTCCGTCATCTTCATCCCCTCTTGTTTGTTATCGAAAGATCGCCGGTGCGCCTTCGCGGCGCATCGTGGCGTGTTTCAGCGGCGCAGGTGCGTGGGCTCCCCGTCCATGATCATCGTCTTGCTCTCGAGGAACGGCAGCAGCCCCTCCACGCCGCCCTCGCGGCCGATGCCGGACTGCTTGAAGCCGCCGAACGCGATCGAGAAATCGCCGCGCACGCCGTTATGCCCGACCGTGCCGGAGCGCAGCTCGCGCATGACCGAATAAGCGCGATCCGGATCGTTGGTGAACACCGATGCGTTCAGCCCGAAGACCGTATCGTTGGCGATGGCGACTGCCTGGGCCTCGTCATCCGCAGGGATCACGCTGATGACCGGACCGAATATCTCCTCGCGGGCGATCGTCGCGTCGTTGCTCACCCCGCCGAACACCGTCGGCTCGATGAAGAAACCGCGATCGAGGCTGGTCGGCCGGCGGCCGCCACAGGCTAGCCTGGCGCCACCCGCCAGCCCCGCTTCGATATATTGCTCCACCCGCTCGCGCTGCCGCCGCATCGCAAGCGGCCCCATGTCGGTCGTCTCCGCGAACGGATCGCCGACCCGGATCGTGCCGAAGCGATCGGCCAGCGCATCGACGAACGCATCGTGCCGCGCGCGGCCCACGACCACCCGCGTGATGGACGAGCAGACCTGCCCGGTCATGACCCGCGCCGACCCGGAGATCGCATCCGCCACCATATCGACGTCGTAATCGTCGAGTATCACAGCGGCGGACTTGCCGCCCAGCTCCAGCGTGCACCGTGCGATCCGCTCGCCACAAATCGCGCCGATCGCCTTGCCGGCGGCGCTCGATCCGGTGAAGGTGATCTTGTCCACGTCCGGATGCCGGACGAGCAACTCCGATACCGCGCGGTCGGCGGTGACGACGTTGAGCACACCCGGCGGCAGCCCGATCTGCTCGGCCATCTCCGCCACGATCAGCGCCGAGGCGGGCGCCTCCGGCGAAGCCTTCAAGATCACCGTGCAGCCGGCGAGCAGCGCCGGCGCGATCTTGTACGCGATCAGGACGGGCGGCGCGTTCCACGGGATGATCGCTCCGACCACACCGACCGGCTCGCGCACCAGCAGCCCCACGCTGCCGCCCCATTTGGCCGGATGACGCTCCTCGAACGGGAACGTCTCCGCCATGTCGGCATATTGCTCGTAGGCGTCCAGCGCGATGTGCAGCGCGCCATGTCCCATCGTGCGGGTCACGCCCATCTCGTTGGTCCAGATCCGCACCACATCGTCGGCGCGGGCACGTAGCGCATCGCCGAGCGCGCGCACGTAGCGGCCGCGCTCGGCATGGCTCAGCCGCCGCCACTCGCCGCTGTCGAAGGCATGTCGCGCCGCTGCCACGGCGCGGTCCATGTCCGCCTCCTGCGCTTCGGCCACGGTCACGAACAGGGCTTCGGTCGATGGGGTAATCACGTCTATCGTGGCGCCGGATGAAGGAGCGACCCATTCGCCGCCGATAAAGAACCGATCGGGGTGCCGGATCAGGTCCGCGCTCGAAAGATCCCGCGTGACACCGTTCATCTCGATCCTCGCCTTATTGATCGTCGCGCCGGCGGCATCGCGTGCCGCTCATTCCGTCGGAAAAGGCTTACCCACAGACGCGGACCGCTGCCGAGCCTTGCTGATTGCGATGTTCGACCGCCACCTTTCGATTCTCAACCATGGGAAGAGCGGCTATTCTCTGCACTCAGTCTTCCGTGACTGTGGACGCATTGCGGCGGCGCAGCACGGCTTTAGACCTGAAGAAATCGCGGTAAAGCGGCGTACGGCACGCCCATCCATCGGGTATGAGGAGCGGCATGATGGCCGGAGCGGAAGACGGAACACCTGCGATGCGGGCGGATGTGCGGGCGCTGCTGGATCTGCTCGCCGCGCAGGACGCACCATCCTTCGCGGCGGTCGGCGCGGCAAAGGCGCGGGCGGGGATGGCGGCGATGGGCGCGCTGTTCGATATCCCGCCGGAGCCGATCGCGCGGGACGAAAGACTGGCGATCCAGCGAACAGATGGCGGCGAGATCGCGCTGCGCCTGTTTGACCACCGACCGTCTCGTGGCCCCTCCCCGATCATGCTGTTCCTGCACGGCGGCGGGTTCGTCATCGGCGATCTGGAGACTTATGCCGGCGCGTGCGGCGTCATCGCCCGGCGTCTCGATCTGCCCGTCCTCTCGGTCGATTATCGGCTGGCGCCCGAGCATCCGTGGCCGGCGGGGCCGGATGATTGCGAGGCGGCGGCGCGTGCGGTGGCGGACCTGCCGGGCCTCGGCTTCGCCGTGACCGGGCTGGTGCTGGCGGGAGACAGCGCCGGCGGTTGCCTCGCCGCCGTCACCGCGATGGCGCTGCGCGACAGGCCGGCATCCGTCCCGGTGGCGGCGCAATGGCTGCTCTATCCCGTTACCGATCTGCGGGCGGAGGCGCCATCCTACGCTGCCTTCGCTGAGGATCATCTGCTGCGGCGGGAGGACATGCGCTGGTTCCTCGACTGCTACGGCGCGGACCGGTCGCACCGGCGCGCCTCTCCGCTCGCCGGGCCGCACCACGGGATGCCTCCCACCCTCCTCGTCACCGCCGCGCTCGATCCGCTGCGGGACGAGGGCCGCGCCTATGCCGCCGCGCTGGTATCGGCAGGCGTGCCGACCCTGTTCGTCGAGGCGGCAGGCATGGTGCACGGCTTCCTGTCGATGCGACGCGCGCTGCCTTCCGCCGATGAAGACCTTTCGCGCTGCTACGCGCTGCTGCGCACGATGATCGGCCTGCCTGATTCGACGACTTCGGGCGTCAGCGCGCTGCCGGCCTAATCGGCATGGTCCGCGCCGCCGCCGCTTCGGTGCGGATATACTGACGCAGATCGGCCAGGTCGCCGTCGCGGAACTCGGCGAACTGGGGCATGCCCGCCGGCACCAGCGCCCCGCCTCTGACGACCTGCGCGAAGGCGTCCCGATCGAGCGGTATCGCCGATGCGCGGAGGTCCGGCGCAGCCCCCACCGCCACCGCGCCGACGCCGTGGCACACCATGCAGTGGACGAACAGCGCCGCCCCTCGGCCGGCCGACGCGACGTTCGGCGCAAAGCCGGGATCATCCGGCATCGTCCGCGCCGACGGATCGACCTTCGGCAGCACCGCCTTGCCATCGAGCACGAAGGTGAGAACGCGCCGCGCCTGCGTCCGATGGTCGATCGCGAAGGGTATCTCGCGCTGGTTCAGCGTCGCTGCGGTGCCGGCGCCGGTCAGCACCGTTACATATTGGCGGCCGTTCGCGCGGTAGCTGATCGGCGGGGCGAGGATCGGCGCGCCGGCGGCGAAGGTCCAGACGCGGGTGCCGTCCGTGTCCCGATAGGCGTTGAACGAGCCGTCGACATGACCCTGGAACACCAGCCCGCCGCCTGTCGCCATAATACCGCCGTTCCAGGCACCGGGCGTCGGCAGCGACCATGCCGCGCGCTGCGCTACCGGATCCCACGCGAGCAGGCGGCTTCTGTTGTCGCTCGCCGCGTCCGCGATCGGCCGGACGCCGAGATTGACGGCGATGTTCGGCTGGTTGCCGGGCCGGAAGCGCCAGTTGGCCGGGGTGATGCCGGCATCCCCGATGGAACTCGCCGTATCCCGCACCGGAATATAGACGAGCCCGGTGCGCGGGCTGAACGCGGACGGCATCCAGCTGTGCGCCCCCATGTTCCCCGGCCAGAGTTCGAACGGGTGCCCGCCCGGAAAGCGCGCGCCCGGCGTTTCAACCGGGCGGCCGGTGGCCATGTCGATCCGGCTCGCCCAGCTGACCCGCGTGATCTTTGCCGCGGATATCAGCTTGCCGCTGATCCGATCCAGCACGTAGAAGAAGCCGTTCTTGGGCGCCTGCAGCAACACCTTGCGCAACCGCCCGCCGATCATCAGGTCGGCCAGCTGCATGTCCATCGCGGCGTTGTAGTCCCAGGTCTCGCCGGGATTGACCTGATAATGCCACTTGTAGCGCCCGGTGCCGCCATCCAGCGCGACGATCGAGCTGAGGAACAGATTGTCGCCCTTGTCCGCGCTGCGGATCTTGCGATTCCACGGCGCACCGTTGCCGGTGCCAATGAACAGCGTGTCTGTCGCCTGATCGTAGGTGATCGCATTCCATACGGTGCCGCCGCCGCCATGCGTCCACCACCGGCCGGCCCAGGTGCGTGCGGCCATCGCCATCGCCGCATTCTCGAAGCCGTTGGCGGGGTTGCCGGGCACCGTCCAGAAGCGCCAGAGCTTCCGGCCGCTCGCGGCGTCGTAGGCGGTCACGTAGCCGCGCGTCGCGCCGGAGTCCGCGCCGCCGTGGCCGATCACCACCTTGCCGGCGAAGACGCGGGGCGGCCCGCTGATGAAGCGGTCGTCGCCCGCTTCAAGCGTCATGGCGCTCCACAGCTGTCGCCCCGTCCGCGCGTCGATCGCGATCAGCCGGCCGTCCTGCGTGCCGGTATAGATGCGCCCGTTCCACCAAGCGATGCCCCGGCTCCCCCACCCCTGCCGCAGCCGCGTGCCGGCCGCCTCCGGCGCATGCGGATCGAACGTCCAGAGCAGCCGCCCGCTCGCCGCGTCCACCGCGCGGACGACGCTGTAGCCGGCGGCGAAATACAGCACGCCGTCCACCGCCAGAGGCCCCGTCACCGAATTGCCCGGCGGCAGGTCCAGCGACCATGCGAGGCCGAGACGCCCGACCGTGTCGCCATCTATTTCTCGCAAGGGGCTGTAATGCTGCTCGCCATAGGTCCGTCCGAACGCGGCCCAGTCCGCGCCGGCGGCATCGTCCGCCAGCCGCGCCTCGATCGATGGCTGCGATGGGACAACGGCCGGGGCCACGACGGCCACTGCCGCGATCACCACGCTCGATACCATGAACCGCAACGGGATGCCCGGCTGCCTAGCGTTGCGCATCGTCGCCGGCCGGTCGCCGCCGCCCCATCGAGGCCAGCCCCTCGCCGACCAGCTCTTCCGGGAAGAGCTGTCGTCGCAGGTGGTTGCCGCCGTCCACGTGGATCACCTCGCCCGTGATGGAGCGCGCGTCCGTCGCCAGCCACACGATCATCGCCGCCAGTTCCTCGGGCGTCACCGGCTCGCCGAGCGGAACCTCCTTCAATAATTGCTCGAACATGCCGGCCCTGCGCCAGCGGCGCGCGTGCGGCCCTTCGAGCATTCCCGCCTTCAGGCCGTTCACCCGGATCCGGCGCGGCGCATATTCCACCGCCGCGTAGCGCACGAACGTGTTGAGCGCTCCCTTGGCGCATGAATAGGCCACGCTGCCGGGGAAGACGCTGGTCGAGGCGATGCTGGAAAACAGCACGGCCGATCCGCCCTCAACCATGTGCCGCGCGCAATGCCGGACGAAATGGAACGGGCCGAAGAAGTTAGCGCCGAACGCCTCCTGTAGCTTGTCGTCTTCCGTCTCGTCGATCAAGCCGAGGCTGCCGAGCCCGACGGCGGCGACGGCGAGATCGATATGGCCCGCCTTCGCCGCTACCGCCTCGACGAAGGCGCGCACCTCCGGCTCGCGGGCCGCATCGCAGCGGTAGGCAGTGCCGCCGATCTCGCGCGCCAGTTCCTCCACCTTGTCGAGACGTCGCGCGGCGACCGACACATCGGCGCCCTCGCGCGCCAGCGTCTCCGCCACCACCCAGCCGGATCCGCCGCGCTGCGATGCGCCCAGGACTATCGCCGTCCTGCCGGCGAGACGACCCGTCATACCCCGCTCGGACACTGGCACGCGCGCATCACGACCACATGAAGCCCCCGTCGATCACGATCATCCCGCCCGTCATGTGATCGGATGCGGCGCTGGCGCAGAACAGCACGGCATTGCCGATGTCCTGCGGGTCGCCTGGCCCGCCCAGCGGCACGCGCTGCTTCACCATTGCGGCGATCGCGGGGTCGGCATAGACCGCCTCGGTCGCGGTGGTGCGGATCGGGCCGGGCACCACGCTGTTGACGAGGATGCGATGCGGCGCGAGTTCGACGCTGATCGAGCGGGTGAGCGAGATGACGCCGGCCTTGGCGGCGTTATAGGCGGCTAGCTGGTAATCGGGCTTGAATGCCGCCGTCGATGCGATGTTGACGATCTTGCCGGGGCGGCCGGCCGCCACCATCGTTCGCGCCACCTTCTGTGTCAGGAAGTAGGTGCCCTTCATGTTCCGGTCGGTCGTCGCCGCCCAAATTTCCGGCGTCACATCAAGGAACGGGGTGAAGGGGTGCATGCCGCCGGCATTGTTCACCAATATGTCGACTGCGCCGAAGCGATCGATAGTGGCGGCGACGAGATCGTCGAGCGCGACGAGATCCGTCACGTCGCCCGTCACCGCGATGGCCTCGACGCCGAGCGCGCGCAGGTCCACTGCCACAGTCTCAGCCGCATCGCGGTGACGGTGAAAGATCACGATGTTCGCCCCCGCCTCCGCAAGCCTTTGGGCGATGCCACGCCCCATGCCCTGACCGGCGGCGGTGACGATCGCGGTCTTGCCCCCCAGATCGAACAGGGCGGGGATGGCAGGGTTCATGCGAGGGATCCCAGCACATCGCGACTGTAAGGCTTCAGATCATGGAAGCGCCCCTCCCGCACGATCCGCGCCCAGTCCGGATTGCTGAGCAGCGCCCGCCCGATCGCGATCAGATCGAATTCGCCTTTGGCGAACAGGTCGAGGACCCGATCCATCGAGGCAGGCCGGGAGAAATCGAGATGCTGGCTGGCGTCGGCCTTCGTGAAATGTTCGGCATAGTCGTCCGTGCCGACGCCGAAGGGCTGATCCAGCGTGATCGATCCCACCGTCATCGTCGGCAGTCCGGAGAGCTTCCGCGTCCAGCCTGACAGGGTGAGATCGCTGCCCGTAAAGGCCGCCTCCCAGAAGCGCCTGACCGAAACGTGGAACAGGTCGACGCCAGCTTCGGCCAGCGGCTCCACCAGATCCGCCACCTCCTCCGGTGAATTCACCGTGCGCGCATCATAGTCCTGCAGCTTCCACTGCGAGAAGCGGAAGAGGATCGGAAAATCCGCTCCCGTGCGCCGCCGTATCTCGCGCACCACCTCCGCGCCGAACCGCGTCCTGTCCCGCAGCGATCCGTTATAGTCGTCGGTCCGGCGGTTCATCGTCGGCCAGAAGAACTGATCGATCAGGTAGCCGTGCGCGCCGTGGATCTCCACGCCGTCTGCACCCAGCCGCTGGGCGTGTGCCGCCGCCTCGCCGAAACGGGCGATCACGTCCGCGATCTGGCTCTCGCTCATCGGATTGCCATAGACATGGCCGGGGCGCGGGCGCAGCTGCTCGTCCGTGTTCGGGATATACCAGTCGGAAGGTCCGATCGAAGGCAGGTCCGGAAACGGATCGGTGCCGGGTGCGCGGGCCAGGCCGGCATGCCAGATCTGCGGCATGAAGGCTCCGCCGGCGGCGTGTACCGCCGCGATCGGTGCGCGCCACGCCTCCAGCGCGGCGTCGCCGTAGAAACGGGGCGAGGTGGGGTTGGAGCTGCCCTCGTCGGCCACGCTGCTCGCCTCGCCCAGGATCAGGCCGACGCCGCCTTCCACCCGCTTGCGGAAATAGTCGGCATAACCGTCCGCCAGCACGCCGTCGGTGGCGAAGCACCGCCCCATCGGCGCCATCACGATGCGGTTCGGCAGCACGAGCTGTCTCAACCGGAACGGCGTGAAAAGTCCGGCCATCGCCTCCTCGCGTGAAACGCCGGCCGCGTCCAGTGGCATCGCCATCCGCCCGTCCGAGCCGCTCACAAAGCGAGGTCGCGCGCCGGCCGGTCCAACCGGAGCGGGCGCTGGTAGGAAATGTCCTGGCGGTCCCATCGCCCTTTCAGGAACATGTCCGGGTCTATCGCCGCCTGGGCCGGCGACAATTCGCCGTTCCACTCGACCAGGCAGGCACGATCGGCCACGGCCCAGCGCCCCTCACGCCGCTCGAACCGATCCACGTAGCGACCGCCGACCAGATCAATCGAGCCATCACCGCGGCGCAACGCGGCGAGGAAATAGGTCTCGACGTGCGCCGTGTCGCCGTCCAGATCGATCGTCTGGTTGGTGATATAATGGTGATGCGCCGTCCAGTTGCGGCCATGCCCCTCGCGCGCGTGGCGGATGAAACCGGCCGGATCGCCGATATAGGCGCCGTGATCGTCCGTCGCGTCCGCATGATAGGCGCGAGCCATGATCTCGTCGTCATGCCGGTCGATCCCACGCGTATAGGCGAGAGACGCGTCGCGGATCGCTTCCTTGTCGAGCAGTCGCCGCAGCGCGACGGCATCCCTATCGTCCATCGTCCTCTCCACCGGCTCGTCGCCAGTCCACCTCCGATGCTAGCGCATTCCGGCGATCAGGCCGTGACGCTGGAGGCTGTGCCGCATGACGCCACCTGCTCGTCGGGCTCCTGCAGCGCCGCCACGGTCTGGCGCATCGGCGTGATGGTGATCGGCACGGCCGACATGTGGGGCATGGCGTTCACCGCCTCGAAGTGCCGGTCGGCATCGATCAGCGCGTTCACCGCGCCGCCCGTCTCGCGCGGGTCGGCCTGCGATCCCGGCGCATCACCCCATCCGTGGGCCATCGAGACGACGCCGCGCCGCACCGCAGGATCACGTCCGGCAACCGCGACGACCTTGCCGAAAGCCGATTCGAGCGCGATCAGATCGCCCTCCGCCAGATCGAGCGCCGCCAGATCGTCCGGGTGCATATAGGCCGGATTGTAGGGCGTGCGCCGCCGCACGCTGCGCACCGCGCGGCCGTTGCTGTTGAAAAGATCGCGCATCCGGCGGGTCGACAGGAGATGGGTGAACACGCGCCCGTCGCGCTCGATCCGACCCGGTCGGTCGGTTCGAGCGAGGAAACGATCCAGTTCCTTGGCGACATCGTCCGGCATCGGATCGAACTGCGCGCTGTCGGCGCCCGGCTGCACCATCTGCGCGCCGAGTTCGACGTGGAGACCGTGCGGGTGGCGTTTCAGTTCGTCGAGCGTGATCGGCGCGCCCGTCAACTGCGCGGCCAGCACGTCGTCGCAGGTCGGCGCCTGCGTCATGTCGAGCGGCGCCTTGCCATCATGCAGGATAGACAGGCCGAGACGGTTGGCGATCGCCCAGTAGACATACCAGTCGTGCACCACGTCCGATCCAGCGGGCGGCGCGATGACGGGCAGCGTATATTGCGCCCAGGTGCCGGGCCAGCAGGCATAGCCCGGCAGGTTGAGCGGCAGATCGGCGCGCTCATATTGCATGGTCGGCGGCAGCACATAGTGCGCCAGATCGGTGCTCGGCGTCCGCCAGGGATCGATGGCGACGAGCAGCTCGAGCGCACCCATCGCCGCCGCCGCGCGCCGCTGGTCGGGAAAGGATGTCAGCGGGTTGCCGCCGCCCAGGATCAGCGCGCGGATCCGGCCCTTACCCGGCGTGAGGATCTCGTCCGCCAAGGTCGCGGTCGGCCGCTCGCCATAGAGCGTCCGCGTGCCCCGGATACGGCTCGGCCCGGTCTGTTCCCAGGGCCGGAGCGGGGGCACCACCGCTGCCGTCACCGGCGCCACGGGCTCCATCACGTTGGCGCGGTGGACGGCGTCGCCCGCCCTCAGAAAGCCACCGCAGACCAGGTTGATGCAATCGACCATATGCTGCGCCAGGTTCGAGAAAGGCTGCATCGCCGGCCCGGTGGCGCCGTAGACGCCGCAGATGCGCGCCTTGCCGATCGCCTCGGCCGCGCGCCGGATATCGCCTGCCTGCAAGCCGGCCCGCCGCTCGACCATGTCGGCCTCCAGCGGAGCCACCGCCGCCGCCAGACGCGCGAGGCCGCCGGCGCCGACATGCGCATCAAGGAAGGCACGATCGCCCCACCCTTCCGACAGGATCATCCGCACGATCGCGCCGGCGATTGCCGCGTCCTGCCCGGGATAGGGCTGCAGGAAGATGTCCGCGTTCGCCGCCGTCTCGGTACGGCGGGGATCGATCACGATCAGTTTCAGTCCGCGCGCCCGCGCCCGCTTCAAGCGCTTCACCGGATCGACTGACAGGAAGCCGAGCGACGCGTGGGACACCAGCGGGTTCGCGCCCACCAGCATCGCCACGTCCATCCGCTCGAAATCGGGGTAGCCGGCCGTCCACCCGCCCATGCGCCCGAACGAGACGAGCTTCGCGGACTGATCGATCGTCAGGGTGGAGAAATACTGATCCGATCCGATCGCGTTCAGGAAGCTGCGATGCATCGCATAGGCGGCCGAGCTGAACATGCTGCCGTTGCCGCAGTATACGGCGACGCTCTCCGGCCCATGATGGGCGATGATTTCGCCCAGCCTCTCCGCGATCTCGTCCAGCGCCTTTTCCGACGCGATCGGCACCTGCGTGCCCTCCGCCGTGCGCTTCAGCGGGTGCAGCAGGCGGGCCGGGCCGTGGTGCGCTTCCTCCGCCTGCAAGCCCTTGAAGCAGGCGTAGCCGGCGCTCAGCGGACTTTCCGGGTCGGCGCGAATAGCGACGATCCGATCATCGGCGTCGTCGATCGTCAGCCGCGTGCCACACCCGCCGGTGCAGATGCGGCAGAAAGAAATCGCCTCGCGCAACGCCATGGCCCGCTCCTACAGGGTTGTGCCGTTATCGATCTCGTCGACGATCAGTAGGCGCGTCTTCAGCCGGTCCTGGAACTTCTCCTCGTCGGCCAGGATCAGGGCGTTGTTCTCCGGCTCGTTGATGATCCGGCCCATCTCGGCGAGCGCCGCCTCGTCCTTCAGCCAGATTTCCGTCACCGCATCATAGCTGTCGTCGATGCTGTTCGCCTCCGGCTGATACTCCATCAGGCTCTGCGGATAATTGCGCACGTAGCGTGTCCACAGATGCCCCAGCATTCGCTTGCCGATCACGGCGTGGCTGGTTTCGTAGTGACGGATGAAATCCTCGCGGCTCATGCCGGCTTTCTTTTTGATCAGGATCACGATCTTCATCGGCCAGTTCCTTTCTTTACGGAGTCACGGCGAATAGGGTGTCTTCACCGTCAGCTGCATCGCCTCCGTCACCAGCAGATCCGGCATCGGCGCAAGGATCGCATGGGCTTCGGGATCGGCGGCGCAGGCCTCCAGGCCCCGCCTGACGTCGTCGAACTCCGCCACTTCCCAGACATGGAATATCTGCGCCAGATCGCCGACATAGGGTTGCAGCGCGAGCAGCAATTTCCAGCCGTGCCGCTCCATGTAGGGCGCCAGCTGCGCCATCATGTCGTTGTAGGACGCGTTCCTGCCGAACTTCAGCGTGACGTTCGTCGTGATGTAGTAAGCCATCCGGCTTCCTCCTGTTGTGGGGCCGGCCGGCGGCGGACCATGCCCCACGCGCACCTCATCGCAAGAAAATGCCTGTCACGGTCAGCGTCGCCGCCAAGGCCCCGGCATCGTCCAAGGCGTCCGTTCGCATCGTCAGGACACCCCGCTCCGGCCGCGAGCGCGACGGTCGCACCGCGACGACCTCCAGCAGCACGGTCAGCGTCTCGGGCGGGAAGACCGGCCGAACCCAGCGCATGTCTTCCACCCCGCCGCCCGCGAGGCCGAGCAGGCCGGCCTGCTTCGTGTACCTGCCGAGCAGGATCTGCATCGTCACCACGGTGTGCCACCCGCTGGCGGAGAGGCGCCCGAACAGCGGGTTCTCGGCCGCCGCCGCATCGTCCAGGTGGAAAGGCTGCGGATCGTAGCGCGCGGCGAACGCGATCGCCTCCTCACGCGTAAGGGTGATCGTGCCCAGCCGCAGGCGCATCCCGGCCGCGAGATCGTCGAAGCGCAGCGAGGGAACCGGCTCGTTCAGTTCGGTGACGTTGCTGATCCTGCCCTCCCGCTCCGGTCGCGGCACAATCCGCGCTGCCGGAGCCGCCGGCCATGCCGCACCGCGCAGCGCATCTATGTCCGTGCTGCACTGCCGCCGCGCATATCTTATCGACCGCGCGGAGCGGGGAATTGCGCCGCTACAGCATCCTGACCGCAAAGGGGATGCACGCCATGGACATGATCGCGCCCGACGAGCCGGCCTTCGTTCGATCCGCGCTCGAAGGCCGCTGCTTGGTGCTCACGCTCAATCGGCCAGCCCGGCGCAACGCGATCGACGGCGGCATGATCGCGGTAATCGAGGAGGCGTTGGACCGCATCGAAAGAGACGAACGAGTGCGCGGCCTGATCCTCGCCGGCGCCGGGCCGGTATTCTGCGCCGGTGCGGATCTGAAGGAGCCGCTCGCCGCGCCGCTGGAGCGCGCCCGCCACATGCACCGCCTGATCCTGCGCCTGCGCGCGCTGCCGGTGGTGAGTATCGCGGCGATCGATGGCCCGGCGCTCGGCGGCGGGCTGGAACTCGCGATGGGCTGCACCTTCCGCGTCGCCGCCACGTCCGCGACGCTCGGCCTGCCCGAGATCGGCATCGGCTTCATTCCCGGCTTCGGCGGCACGCAGCTGCTGCCGCGGATCGTCGGCGCGCCCCGCGCACTGGACATGATCCTGTCCGGCGCGCCGATCGACGCGACGGCCGGGCATGCGATCGGCCTCGTCGATCATCTGGCCGAGCCCGGCCGCGCCCTCTCGTGTGCGGAGCACGTGATGGCGCGCTATGTGCGACACGATCGGGCCGGCATCGCCGCCGCGCTGGCGGCCGTGCGGGCCGGGCTGGAGCTGCCGCTGGAGGCAGGGCTCGCCCTCGAACTCGCCGAGCAGACGAAGCTGGCCGCACGCCGCTGAGGCCGGCACCGCCGCCGCGATGGTGCCGGCCGGACGCGGGCTTGTCAGTCGCGATACTTCTGCGGGATGTCGAAGCGGAAGCAGCGCGCGGCGTTCAGGCCCAGCAGCTTGGCGCGGGTTTCCTCCTTGACGCCGTCGCCGAAGGTCCGCTCGATCGCTTCGGCCGAGTGCGGCCACGATCCTTCGTGGTGCGGATAGTCGTTCGCCCACATGAAGTTGTCGCCCAGGTCGAAGCTCTCGATCAGTTCCAGCGCGGCGCGGTCCTCGCCGAAGGAGGCGTAGCAGTTGCTGCGATAATAGTCGCTCGGCAGCGCCTTCATCTTCGGACGCACCCAGAAATGATGCTTCAGATAGGCCTCGTCCATCTTCTGCAGCATCCACGGCACGAACCCGGCATCCGCCTCGATCGTCGCGACACGCAGGCGCGGGAACCGCTCGAACACGCCGGACGCGCACATGCTGACGATCGGCTCCATCGTGGGCGCCAGCGAGTGCACGACATAGTTGATGATCGCGCCGCCATTGCCGCGCGCGGCGCGCGGATCCTTGCCGGTCGAGACATGGTAGGTGATCGCCAGATCGGCGTCCTGGATCGCCGCCCATAGGGGGTCGAACACCGGCAGATTGTAGTTGATGTGGCTCACGTCATGCTCGCCCCAGATCGGCTTGCACGGCAGGGTGAGCACGCGATATCCCATCTTCGCGACACGCTGCACCTCGGCGATCGCGCCCTCGATATCGGCGGTGTTCAGCGCGGCCGCGGGCGAGCAGCGATCGCTGTACGGCCCGCATACCTCCCAGGCCCAGTCGTTCCACACCGCGCATTGCGCCGAGACGAACGCATCGTTGCTGGACGACCACATCAGCAATGCGGGGCCGTTGGGGAAGATCACCTCGGCGTCCACACCGTCCATGTCCTGATCCGCGATGCGCTGCAGGCTCACCTCCGAGCCCTCGCCGGCGATCGCCATCGAATCGCCGCCCGCCTTCGAACGCAACAGATCCTCGCCCTCGAACTTGAAGTCGATCAGCCGCTCCGCGCGAGCGCCCGGCATCACGATGTAACGCTCGCCATCATCGCGCTTTTCAACGCGCGGCAACTGGTCGTGCCATTGCTTGTCCAGCCGGTCTCGGAAGAGAGTCACCGGCGGCATCAGGTGAGTGTCGCAGGAAACGATGAAGTATTTGTCGGCGCCAGGGCGTACGCTGCGCTGCCACCCTTCGACTGCCGGAGCCTTCAAACGCCATTCATTCTCGCGATTGGTGGCATAATTCTTGGAGCGTTCCATCGGCTTGTTCATCACCCTCATCCTCGATCAGGCCGCGTCGCGACGTTCATGACGCCGGAATATCATGTTTTCGCGGGACGTGCGCGGCGGCTCGTGACCGTACAGGGTCGTCAAATTGACTGTAAGCGCACAAGTGCCGGATCAGAGATACCGTAGCAGGCGTTCCGGATGGTCGCTGAAATCGCGGCGTGTTCCCTTGGGGCGAACGGCCTCGTCGATGGTGGCGGCGGCGTAGCCATGGCACACGCCCACGGTCGCGCGCTTCTCCGCCTCCTCCAGCGGGCCGGAGGCGAGGGCGAAGCGCCGGGCCCCACTGACGAAGCAGGCCTTGTGCAGCACCAGCACGCTTTCGGTCAGATCGTCGTCCAGTTCCGGCGCGGACAGCGCCCAGGATACGAAGCCGCGATACAGATGCCGTCCCGCGAAGGGCGCCGGATCGGTGATGACGTCGTCCTCGATCCGCCAGCGCAGTATCTCGGCGCCGTCTCGCGAAAGCGTCACGTCGGTGCGGCCTTCGGGCGCATCTGGCACCGCCATCAGATAGTCGCGCACACGTGCGCCACGCAGCGCATGCCGCGAGGCGAGCCACGCCAGATCGAACATGTGGGTGCAGTTGACGCGTGCGCGGCCCCCAGCGAAGAAGTCGCGCGCCGTTCGCCCCAGCGCCTCGCCTACCAGCGCGCGCAACGGCAGGTCCGCTCCAAGGCACGTGCTCAGCGGATAGCGGATGAACTCGGCCTCGACATCGACGACGTGCGCCCCGTCATGCCGCAGCCGGCAGCGCATCCCGTGGGCGTGATCCTCGAGTTCGGCCAGCACCAGCCCCGGGGTGCCCGTCAATCGTATCCGCCGGAAGGCCGTGCCGGAGCCGTAGCTGCAGGGTGGTGCGAGCGGAAGGGACACTGGCTTCTTCATGCCCCGGCCATCGTCCCGGCGTCCTCCAGCAGCAGCGCGCGCAGCCGCTCGATCTCGGTCGGACCGACACCCAGCACCTCTTCGAGATACGCTTCGATCGATCCCCACTCCCCCCTGATCGCGGCGAAGGCGTCGTCCAGCAGCGGCTCCCCGCGGGCGTTCACCAACTCGCGCGGCGTGAACACGTCGGGCCCACGCCGCTTGACCATCGCCACATAGAAACGCGCCACCGGATTGGTATGCGCCAGTTCCTCGAGCCCGGTGCGATCCAGTTCGTTCTCCGGCCGGCGCAGCGACGGCGAGAGCCGGTAATCGGCGATGATGTCCTCGCGCGCCACGCCGAGCGCGGTGAGCAGCAGGCCGATCGCCAGCCCCGTCCGGTCCTGTCCGGCGGCGCAGTGCACGATCAGCGGCACATGGCCTTCGAGCAGCGCGCCGAAGAACAGCCGGAACGACGGCGCGAGCAGCCGCGCGAACACGAGATAGAGCGAGGTCTCCATCTCGTTCACGCCCGCCAGCGTCGATCGCTCGGCGCCGAACAGCAGGTTCGCGTCATAGGCATGATCGGCGCGCCGCACGTCCGATCGCCCCTGCCAGCGGGTCGGGGCCAGATCGCGCTCCTCTCGCGCGCGCAGATCGCAGACGGTGGCGATGCCGCGCCGGTCGATCCACTCCCAATCCGCCGCCGTCAGCCGCGAGATCGCACCCGAGCGATAGATCGTGCCCCACCGGACCGTACGCCCGTCGGCTCCGGCATAGCCACCGATGTCCCGCATGTTCGACCCGCCTTCGAGCGGGATGTGACGCCGCGCGACAGTCACTTCGACGTTCCTTCCGGTTCGTAGCTGATGAATTCGAGCAGCGATCCGTCGGGGTCGCGGAAATAGACGCTGGTGCCAGGTCCCTTCGCGCCGGCGGTCTGTCGCGGCCCCGTCTCGACCGGTACGCCGCAGCGGCCGAGATGCGCGGCGGCCCCGGCGATCGGGCCGCGCCATTCAAAGCAGAGGTCGCTGCCGCCCGGCGCGACCGGGATCCGGGCGACCAGCGACGGCCCGACCGCCTCCGCCAGCCCTGGCCCATGCACGTTCAGCTGCTGCGCACCGATCCGGTAGAAGCGGAAATCCTCTCTCGGTGCGCCGATCTGGGCACCGAAAACCATCGCGTAGAACGCGTCGGATCGCGCCAGATCGGACGAGCCGATGACGCAGTGATCGAAGCCGATCGGTAGTTCCCGCATGACGCGCTCCTTCTGCCGTGCCTTATCGCGCAAGGGCGCGATATGCACCGAATAGCCGCTTGCCTGCTGATGCAACCAAGCCGTTTGCACGCGATCCGGTTGCCCGCCACCGCTAACCACGGCACGTCGCGCATCGGAGACCGATCATGGATCACCAGCTTATTGTCCTCAGTAACGCCACGGCGGGCGAGGAGGATGCCTTCAATCTCTGGTATGACGAGGTGCACCTGCCGGACGTGCTGGCCGTGCCGGGCATCGCCGCCGCGCGTCGTTTCACCTTGGCGGAGGGCGCGGAATGGCGCTTTGCGGCGATCTACGACATGACCGGCGACGATCCCGCCGCGACCGTGGCGGATCTGGTCGCGCGGGTCGCGGACGGGCGCATCGCGATGACGGACGCGTTCGACATGGCCTCGTTCCGCATGCTCACGGCGACTCCGTGCGGGCCACGCCGCACCGCCTGACGGTCAGCGGCGGATGCCGTATTCGCGCAGCACCGCTTCCGTATCCTGGCCCGGCGCGGGCGGCGGCGTGCGCGTACCCGCCGCCACACCGTCGAAGCGGACGGGGGCACGGGCGGAGCGGTAGCGGCCCGCCTCCGGATGGTCGATCTCCTCGATGGTGCCATTCCATACCACCTGCGGATAGTCGGCCACTTCGTGCGGCGCGAGCACCGGCGCGCAGGGTATCTGCCGCTCGCGCAGCAGCCGGCACCAGTCGGCCGTGGTGCGGCCGGCGAAGGCGCCGCGAACCAGCTCGGAATACGGTCCCATATTCACCTGCCGGGTCCGCGCCGTGCGAAAGCGCGGGTCGGCGCGAACGTCGATCCGGCCGATCAGTTCGGTGAAGGCCAGCCAGTGCGGCTCCATGTGCGGCGTGGCGACGATGAAGCCGTCGTCGGTCGGGCACAAGAAGTCGATCTCGGCGAGATCGGGGGCCACTTCCACGCCATCGCCGATGAAGGTCTGGCTGGTCATGCCGTCGGGCCACATCCACCACACCATGCCGTCGAGCATCGCATAGTCCAGGGTCGCACCCACACCCGTGCGCTCGCGCGCATAGAGCGCGCTCGATATCGCCTGCGCGACGATGGGGCTGGTCATCTTATCGACCGCCAGCGTCCGGACCATCTGCGGCCGATGGGCGGGACCGCCACCCTGCACGACGCAAAGCCCGCTAAGTGCCTGCAGCAGCGTATCGAAGCCGCCTTCCAAAGCGTTCGGCCCGGTCTGGCCGTAGGCCGAGATGGAGACGTGGATCAGCCGCGGGTCGGCGCCGCGCAAGGTGTCCGCATCCAGCCCCAGCCGTGCCATCGCGCCGGGCCGGGCGTTCTGGACAAACACATCCGCCTTGCCGACCAGCGCGCGCAGGGCCGCCAGATCCTCCGCCTGCTTCAGATCGAGAGTCACGGAGCGCTTGTTGCGATTGGCGGACATGAACATCGCGGCGTGGCCGCCACGAGCGGTGCCGGTCTGGCGGAAGCCATCGCCGCCGGGCGCTTCGATCTTGATGACGTCGGCGCCCTGATCCGCCATCATGCAGGTGGCCATGGCGCCGGTGAACCAGCCCCCGACCTCGATCACCGTCACGCCGTTCAGCGGGCCTGCAGACATCGCCTTCTCCTTCAACCTGCGATCTTGATGACCACGCGGCCGGCGACCGCTCCCGACGCCACATCGGCCAGCGCCGTGCCCACCTGATCCAGCGCATAGCGCCGGGCGACCGGGGGCACGCTCAGCCGTCCCGCGCCGAACAGCGCGATCAGCCGCCGCGCCTCGGCCGCGCACTGCTCCGGTTCGAGGCGGTAGCCCTCCAGCAGGTTCGCGCCGACCAGCGAGGCGCCCTTCAACAGCATCAGGTTCGCCGGCAGCGAGGGGATGGTACCCGCGGCAAAGCCGACCACCACCAGCCGTCCATCCCATGCGAGCGTGCGGAATGCGCGTTCCGTCGCCGCCCCGCCGACCGGATCGTACACCACGTCGACCCCCCTTCCGCCGGTGAGCGCCTTGACCTGATCGCGCCAATCCTCCGCCCGGCTGTCGATCGCGACGTCGGCACCTGCGGTGAGCGCGATCGCCCGCTTGCCCTCGCTGGAGGCGGACGCGATCACTCGCGCCCCCGCGACCTTGCCGAGTTCGACCGCGGCAAAGCCCGTGCCGCCGCCGGCGCCGAGCACGAGCAGCGTCTCGCCCGCCGCCAGCCGCCCCTTCCGCAAGGCAAAGGCGCTCGTCTCGGTGTTGGAACGGAACAGCGCGGCTTCCTCCAGCGCGACCCCATCGGGCAGGCGAACCGCGTTCGCGGCGGCGATGCACGCATATTCGGCGAAGCTGCCCACGATGCGCCGATCCACCCGCGCATTGCCGACGAAGCCACACGCTGCGATCCTGTCGCCGACCTGAAAGTCATTCACGCCCTCGCCAACCTCGCTAACCGTGCCGGAGGCTTCGGTGCCCGGTACGAAAGGGAGGTGTGGCCGCACCTGATATCGCCCGGTCGCGATCAGCGTGTCGCCGAAGTTTACGGCGGCCGTGTCGACGGCGAAGACGATCTCGCCAGGCGCGGCGCGTGGCCGCGGCACCTCGACGACCGGATAAACCTGGGGATCGATCCACTCGCGCACCAGCACTGCCCGCATCGCGGCCCCCGTCATACGCTGCTCCCCCGCTTCATCGCGCCGATCGCGGCGCCCATGTCGCCGGCCGTGCGCGCCTGGCCGTCCGTGCTCATGTGGGAAAGCTGGTGCGTATCGAAATGCGCATCCAGCGCGGCACGGAAGCCCTGTATCTCAGCCGTGCGATTCAGCGAGCGCTTCATGAGACGCAACGCGAACGGGGAGGATCGGGCGATCCGCTCCGCCAGCTCCAGGGTGACGCCTTCTAGGTCGGCGCGCGGCACCACGCGGTTTACCATCCCCATGGCCAGCGCCTCTGCCGCCGTCACCCGCCCGCCGGCATACAGAAACTCCTTGGCCTGCCGCAGCCCCATCACCCACGGATGCACCAGCATCTCCACCCCGGAGATCGCGACCGCGCCCACCACGGGATCGGCGAAGAAGGCATCGTCGGATGCGACGATCAGGTCGCACATGTTGGCGATCATGAAGCCGGCGGCGATGCACGCGCCCTGCACCTGCGCGATCACCGGCTTAGGCGCATCCCACAGCCGCAGCGCATAATCGCGATAGCAGCGAGATTCGAACTCGTAGCGATCCTCCGGATTGCGCTGGTGGCGCATGGTGTCGGGATCTTTCAGGTAGTGCCCCGCGCTGAAGTGCGCGCCGGTAGCCCCCAGCACGATCACCCGCACCGCCGGATCGGCGATCGCATCGGCGAGCGCCGAATCCAGCGCGTCGAGGAACGCGGCGCTCTGCGCATTCCTGCGCTCGGGCCGATTATGCGACAGCCGCGCGATCGGCCCGATGCGCTCGATCAGCAAGCCCGGCTCAGCCATGTCGCCACTCCAGTCGACGGCTCAAAGGCCGAGCAGTCCGAAGGAATCATGGTCCATCACCGCTGCCGCTGCCCGAGCGGCGTTGGCGGTGTTGGTTGCCTCCGGCTGCCAGGTGCTGCTGTTGTTCAACCAGATCATCAGCGTGCAGATGGCCGAGGCGCGATAGACGAGCCATGCCTCCTCGAAGCCTGGCGGCTCTACGCCGAAACGGCGCAGGTCCGCCAGGTAGCCGGCCAGCAGCGCCCGCTCCCACGCGCGCCTGTCAAGAATGTCCAGGGCCGGGATTAGGAAGCGTACGAGCCCCAGCGGCCACGCCTCGCCGCGCGCCAGGAAATCGTAGAGGCCGGGCGTGCCGTCCGGCTCGACGAACAGGTTACCGAGATGCTCGTCGCCATGGACGATCACCTTCGCATGCGCCTCTAGCCTGGCGACCAGCCGCAGCCAGCCCGCCTCCATCCGGTCCGGATCGCGCAGCTTGCGCGGCATCGCGGCCCCGCGCGGCGAGACGACGGAGGTCTGCCAATGCTCCGATCGGGGCAGGATATCGAAATAGTCGGAGCGGATCCGCGCCGCATTCTCGCCCGCCGGGGTACCTGGCCCCCACTCGCCGCCGGGCGCAAAGGCCGGGCTGTTCCAACTTTCCGCATGGAAGCGCGCCATCGCCGTCAAGAAGCGGGCGGCTTGACCATAGTCCAGCGTGTTGAACGCGGTAGGGAAATAGGTCGGCTCGCGCGTCGCCATATCCTCGAACAGCAGCACGACGGCCTCGCTCGGCTCCGCCTCCCAGGTCTGGTACAGCAGGCGCGGCACGTTGACCGTCAGCCGGGGCAGGATGTCGCGGTATGAGACCAGTTCGGCCATGTTCGAGAAGTCGATGATACGCCCGCGCGATGTCGTGCCGTTGAACGTTCCCTTCACCACTAAAGTCGGCGGCAGCCCGGCCTGCTCGCCGGCTGCGTCATAGGCCAAATGGACGCGCGCCTTGTTCGGCTTGTGCCCCATCGTCGGATCCACCTTGGCCGATGTGACCTTGATGCCCGGATGCGTCCGGCGGAGAACCGCCGTGAGCCACTCCGGCGTGACCTGATCGAAGGATCGCGGAACTGGTGGGTGATCGTTCATGCTACGTTGGTCTCCTGCTCGTCCGGGCGCCATGGATCGACCATCACCTTGCCGGCCACCCTGCCGCCCCTCATCGCTTCGATCTTGGCCGGCAACGCGCCCAGGCCGATCGTCTCGCCCTGCATCGCCAGTGGTTCGACATGCCCCGCGTCGAGCGCATCGACGACGGCGCGAAAGTCGCCGAGCGTGTAGGCAAGGCTGAAGCGCAGCGTAACCTGCTTGCCGATCGCGGCACCGAACGCGATCGTCTGCGGATCGAAGCACAAGCCGGCCGAGACGACGGTGCCGCGCGGCCGGACCAGCGCGAAAGCCTGCTGGAGGACGCCCGTAGTGCCCGCGCATTCGATCACCACCTCCGCCGGTCCGCCAAGCGCCGCCACCGTTTCCGTGTCGAGCGTCTCTCCCTGCGTCAGGAAGGCGTCCGCGCCGATCGCGGTGGCAAGCCCGTTACCGCGATCGGAGCGCGCGACCACCGCGATGCGAGCGGCGCCCGCCCTGCGCGCGGCATAGGTGGCCGCCAGCCCGATCGGCCCCGCGCCGAGCACCAGCACGCGTGATCCGGCGCCGACGCCGGCCAGCCGGGCGGCCTGCCAGCCGCAGGCGAGCGGCTCCACCAGCGCGCCGTCCGCCAGCGAGAGCGCGTCCGGCAGCTTCGTCACCAGCCGGGCGTCGGCGCGGGTATACTCGCCGAAGCCGCCCATGATGTGATGGCATTCGAGGCAGCCATTGGGGTCGCCGGCGCGACAGGCGACACAGGCGCCGCAGCCGGCCGTCGGCAGGGCCGTCACCCGGTCGCCTATGGCAAGGCCCGTCACCGCGCGGCCCAGCGCCACGATCTCGCCGGCATATTCATGGCCCAGTGCGGCGCCGGCCGGGAAATGGACGGGCGAGGCCGGATCCGTCATCGTCAGATCGCTCCCGCAGATGCCGCAGCGTCCCACCCGGATCACCACCTCGTGATCGGCGGGCTCCGGATCGGGATGTTCCTCGATCGTCAGCGGCGTGCCGACGCCGTGGAAGATCACGCGTCTCACCGGCTGCTCTCCTTGTGGCTGTCTCGCTGTGGTCAGCATCGCTACGTGCCCTGTAGGTCAAACGATCCGGCTCCGTTTGTTTGCGGGCGCAATCCGACTGGCCTGTCGGCAGCAAGCCGGATGTCGTTCCGCGCTGGACAATCCGCCGTGCGGCCACAGTTATGGGCGTTGCGTGCGAAAGCGCCGACCTGCGGCGGGAACCCACAACGGGCGGGATATCGCCATGTCACTCAAGCGCAATCGCGTCGGCCGCAGCGCCGTTTCCGTCAGCGAACTCGGGCTCGGCGGCACGAGCCTCGGCAACCTGTACACTGCGGTGGACGACGGCGCGGCTCGCCGGCTCATCACCGCCGCGAGCGAGGCCGGTATCACCTTCTTCGATACGGCGCCCTGCTATGGCGCGGGGCTCAGCGAGCAACGGCTCGGCACCGTCCTGCCCTCGTTAGACCGGGCGAGCTTCGTCCTGTCTACCAAGGTCGGCTATGCGCTGATCCCGCTGGAGGAAGGCGAGGACAATCCGTCGCTGTTCGTCGACATTCCGCGCTGCCGTACCGCCTATGATTTCTCGTACGACGGAGCGATGCGATCGATCGAGGGCAGCCTCCGCCGGCTCGGGCTGGACCGGGTGGACATGGTCGCGATCCACGATCCCGACGAGACCGTGGGCATCGATCCCGCGGCCGATCCCTATGCCCGCAGCCACTTCTCCGAAGCCATGAACGGCGCCTATCGCGCGCTGGATCGCCTGCGTGCCGACGGCACGATCGGTGCGGTCGGCGTCGGCATGAACCAGTGGCGCATGTTGGTCGATTTCGTCGAGGCGGGAGATTTCGATTTTGTCCTCGTTGCCGGCCGTTACACCTTGTTGCAGCACGATGCCGCGCCGGAGCTGATGGACGCGTGCCTGCGTCGCGGCGTCGGGATCGTCGCCGGCGGACCGTACAGTTCCGGCATCCTCGCCTCCGGTGCCGTGGACGGCGCCTATTTCAACTATGCGCCGGCCAGTGCCGCGATGCTGGACCATGTCCGCCGGATCGAAGGACTCTGCGCCCGCTTCGGCATATCTCTGCCCGCCGCCGCGCTTCGCTTCGCGCTGCGCCATCCCGCCGTCGTCAGCGTCATTCCGGGCGCGCGATCGATCGAGGAACTCGACGGCAACCTCGCCGCCGTCGCCGAAACCGTGCCGGACGATTTCTGGACGGCGCTGGTCGAGGAAGGGCTCCTGCCCGAAGTCGCGCTCGGTCCGATTTGACTGTCGCGGCAGGCCGGCTTCACCCCATGCACCGCGCGCTTGGCCTCGCACCTCGTCTGGTTCCAGGTAAGCGCGGACGAGGGAGAGTGGCATGACCGCAACAAGGACCGCGCGGCAGGTGGTCGACGATGCCTATGAGGCGCTGTTCGCACGAGACGATCTCGACGGTTTTCTCGCCGATTTTGACGACGCGTCCGAACTGGTCGAGGCGACGTCGCTGCCTTATGGCGGCACCTTCAGGGGCAAGGCGGCGATCAAGGCGGCCATCCAGAACGTCTTCGGCTACTGGCGCGACTTCGCCTACACGATCGATGCGATCGCTGACGGCGAGGAGTATGTGATCGCCTATGGCCGCTTCAGCGCGACGGCGACCACGACCGGCACCCGCATCGACATCCCGCTGGCCGAAGTCTGGCGTATCCGGTCGGGCAAGGTCGCCCTGTGCAGTCCGCTCTACAGCGACACCAAGCTCGCGCTGGATGCGCTCGACATCCGCAAACCGGAGTGAACCGCATGATCAAGATGATCTACTTCCTGAAGCGCAAGGCGGGCACCACGCCGGACTTCTTCCGCGAGCATTATGAGAGCAGCCACGTGAAACTGGCGCAGAAGTATATCGGCCATCTTCTGCTCGGCTACGTGCGGAACTATCCGCAGTTCGCGCTGCTCAATCCCAGCAACATCCCCGCCGGCACGCAGCCCGCCCCCTATGACATCGGTTACGACTGCATCACCGAGATGGTGGTGGCGGATCAGGCCGCAGTGGAGGAGATCACGCGCATCTTCAACGACGACGACATCAATCCCATCCTGGTCGAGGACGAGCTGAAGTTCTTGGAGCGCGATGCGACCGTGATGATCCTCGTCGAGAAGGTCGATACCGGAACCAGGCTCGCCGCCTAGCCGCTGCTGCCGCCCGCGCTGCCGTCCAACCTGCCAGTTCCTGGAATTACCGCCATGTCGACATCCGCCATGCTCCAGCCGAAGCCGTCCGCGCGGTCGGCCGAAACCTATCGGCGCGGCCCACGCGATACGGTGATCCACGCACTCGCCCGCGCCGTCGAACAGCATGGCGACAGGGATTTCGCCAATATCGGCGGAGAGCGCATCACCTATCGCGAGATCGACGCGCGCACCAACGCGATGGCGCGCATGTTCGCGCAGCTGGGCGTGAAGAAGCAGGATCGTGTCGTCACCCTGTTCGACAACAATATGGACGTGCTGATCTGCTGGTTCGCGATCAACAAGCTCGGCGCGATCTGGGTGCCGATCAACACGGCCTATCGCGGCGAGTTCCTGCGCCACCAGATCTGTGATTCCGCGGCCGAACTGGTGCTGTGCGACCGGCATTATCTCGACCGGTTCGTCGAGATAGCGGGAGAGATACCGGATGTCCGCCGCATCCTCTGCCGTGACACCGGACCGTTGCCAACGGCCGATATCCCGATCGAGCCGCTCGACGCCTATCGCGGGGACGACGGCTCGCCGCTGCCGATCATGGTCGAGCCGCACGATCTTGCCAGCCTGATGTACACCTCGGGCACGACCGGCCCCTCCAAGGGCTGCATGATAAGCCACAACTATCTCTGCATGCAGGGCCGGCAGCAACGCCGCGCGATCCCGCAGACGCATGAGGACGTGGCATGGACGCCGCTGCCGATGTTCCACGCCGCCGCGCTCACGATCGTGCTTGGCGCGCTTGTCGAGGGTATGCGCTTTGCGGTGTGGCCGCGCTTCTCCGTTTCCAGCTTCTGGGACGATATCGAGGCGTCAGGCGCCACCAACGCCCTGCTGATGGCGTCCATCTTCCCCCTCGTCGCGCACGCGCCCGACACGCCGGCGATGAAGCGGTGTTACGGCCGGTTGAAGATGATCTACGGCCAGCCGATCACGCCCGAGGTCCGCGAGATCTGGCAGACCCGGTTCGGTGTGCCGCTCGTCTCCTCCTGGTCCTACGGCCAGACCGAGGGCGTGCGCCTGACGATGGTCGACGCGGACGAGACCCCGCCCGCCACCTGCGCCGGCCGCGTCACCGACGAGTTCGAGATGATGATCGTCGATGGCGACGACCAGCCGCTGCCCGATGGCGAGGTCGGCGAGATCGTCTATCGCCCGCGCGAGCCGAACGTGATGTTCGAGGGCTATTGGCGGCGCCCCGAAGACACCCGCAAGGCCTGGCGTAACCTGTGGATGCATTCGGGTGATCTCGGCTACCTGAAGGGCGGCTACCTTTTCTTCGCCGACCGCGCGAAGGACTATCTGCGCGCGCGCGGCGAGAACGTCTCCAGCTTCGAGCTCGAGCGTGTCTATGCCGGCCACCCGGCCATCGCGGAATGCGCCATCCACGCGACGGGCGCGCAGGACGCGGAGGACGAGATCAAGGCGACCATCGTCCTGCGCGAAGGCGCCGAACTCTCCGAGCACGAGCTGTGCCTGTGGTCGATCCAGAAGCTGCCGCATTTCGCGGTGCCACGCTTCTACGAATTCCGTCGCGAACTCATCAAGAACCCCACGGGCCGGGTGCTGAAATACCGCCTGCGCGACGAGGGCGTCACCGCCGCCACCTGGGATCGCGAGGCGGCGGGCATCGTCGTCCGCCGGCAACGCTGATCCACTCTTTCAGCTATAGTGAGGACCATAGGATATGCGCGCTTGGCAGATCGAGGCCCAGACGGGCGCCCAGGATCTCCGGCTGGTCGATCTGCCGAGGCCGACCATCTCCGGAACCGAGGTTCTCGTCCGCGTGACGGCGCCCGGCGTCGTGCCATTCGACGGCGCGATCATCAACGACGAGAATGAAGCGAACTTTCCGCCGGCCAGCTTCCCGATCATACCCGGCAATCAGGGCGCCGGCATCGTCGAGGATGCCGGCGCCTCCTCGTTCGCCGTCGGCGATCGCGTGATGTTCGGCGCCTTTCCCTACGGTTTCATGCGGCCGGGCAGCTGGGCAGACTATGTCGCGGTGGAGGCGGACCACATGGCGCGCATCCCCGCCTCCGTGCCGGACGGCGCCGCCGCGCAGGCGGCCGTCGCCTATCCCACCGCCTATCGCGCGCTGAAGGAAGCCGGCATGGCGCCGGGCAAGACCGTCCTGGCCACCGGGATCGGCGGATCGGTCGGCAATGCGGCCTATCAGCTGGCGCGGGCGATGGGCGCGGCGAAGGTGTTCTCGACCACCAGCTCGCCCGACAAGGCGGCAAAGGCGGCCGAAGCCGGCTTCGACAACGTCATCGACATGTCGAAGGAAGCGATCGCGGACGGCGTCATGGCGCGCAACGGCGGCGTCGGCGTGGATATCATCATCGATTCGCTCGGCGGCGCGGTGATCGGCCAGGCGGTGAAATGCCTCGTCCGCTACGGCAAGGCGATCGTGCTGGGTTTCGCAGCAGGCCGCGGCTCCACGATCACCTTGGCCGATCTGATCCTCGTGCGCGGCAGCATCCAGGGCTATGGCGTCTACACGTGCACCCCCGACGAATGGCGCGAGGCGTGGGACGACTTCACTCGCTTCGCCGATCAGGGCACGGTGAAGCCGCTGTTCGATCGCAGCTTCCCGTTCGACGAGGCGCCGGCGGCGCTTAAGTACATGAGCACGGCGCGTCCGTTCGGCTCCGTCGCGCTTACGATGTAGCAAAAGAAAGGGGCCGGCGGGGTAGGAGAGACGATCTCCTGCCCCGCCGGCCCCTTTCTGCGTCCGTGAGCCTTAGAGGCGGGCCAGCGCGCGTTCCATGACGGCGGGCGCGATGCGATCGCGTACCTGCTCGGGCGTCTCGTCGATCATCTCGTTCATCAGCGCGCGCTTCAGGAACAGGTGACAGTCATATTCCCATGTGAAGCCGATGCCGCCGTGGAACTGCACAGACTCCTCCGCCACCGCGCGAAACGCATCGACCGCCAATATCCGCGCCTGCCCGGCGAGATCGGCCCACCCCGCACCGCGTCTCGCGAACGTGATGGTGGCGTGATCGGCCAGCGCCCGCGCGATCTCCAGCCCCACCTTGAGGTCGGCCGAGCGATGCTTCAGCGCCTGGAAAGACCCGATCGGGCGATTGAACTGCTTGCGCGTACCCATATAGGCGATCGCCTCATCCAGGCACTGCAGGCCGGCGCCGATGCAATCCCATGCCATCGCCAGATCTCCGTGCGCTCGCGCGAGGCGCGCGGCACCGGCCCCGGTCAGGGAGACGGCATCGACACCGCGCAACCTGATGTCGCAGAACGATCGCGTGCGGTCCCACGTATCGACGGGCATCACCGTCACGCCATCGACCGACAAATCGACCAGCAGCACCGGCCCTTCGCCATCCTCTGGCAGGATCAGCAGGTCCGTCGCATCCGCCGTGCCCGGCACCGTGATGAAATCCGCGTCGATCGGAGTTTCCGCCGGAACAGTCGCCCACAGCGTTGCCACGCGCGCCTCACCGCCGGTTATCCGATCGAGCAAGGCGGACGCCGCCGCACCGCCGGTGGCGGCAAGAACGTCGACCGCCTGCAACGTCGCCGCGAGTGAGAGCGGCGACAGCGCGCGCCCCATCTCCTCATAGATAGGCGCAAGCGCGGCGAAGCTTTGGCCAAGCCCGCCATTGGCCGGCGGCGCGGTCAGCAGCACCCAGCCGAGTTCGCTTATCTCGCCGAGCAGCGCCGATATATCCGCGCGCGGCCTTTCGTGCCAGCCGGCACGCCGGTCGATCCGATCCGCCAGCAGCCGCTTCGCGCCCTCGCGCAGTTCCTCCGGCTCGATCGCCTCGATCGGTTCGGCCATATCGGTCGCGGGCGTCATGCGAGCTTCTCCCGCGGCATCATCAAGACCCTTTCGGCGACGATGTTGCGCTGGATCTCATTGGCGCCGCCGGCGATGTTCCACTGATAGGAATTCATGAAGTCGAACATCCAGTTGCTCGTCTCATAGCCCGCACCTAGCACGTATCGCGTGTCGCGTTGCGCCGCCATTCCGCGCAGACGCAGGCCGAGCGCGGTGAAATCGCGCAGGATCCGCGCGTAGCCGAGCTTCAGCATCGAGGCATCGCCCACACCCTCCTGCCCGGCCATGCGCCGCGCCATGAACGCCGCGATCATCGCGCGCAGGCCTTCGATCCGCGCCGCGATGTCGACGATCCGGCGCCGGGCTTCGTCGTCGATCCGGTCGGCCTCTGCCCCGTCTTGCGTCACGATCCCCACCAGTCGCCAAAGCGACCGCGCCAGCCGCTCGGTCAACTCCACCAGAGTGAGGCCCCTTTCGGACGACAGCGTCGTCTGAGCGACGCGCCAGCCCTCACTCTCCTGGCCGACGAGGTTCTCGACCGGGATATGCACGTCGTCGAGGAACAGCTCGGCAAATTCCTCGTCGCCGGTGATCTGGCGGATCGGCCGCACCTCCACCCCCTTGGACTTCATGTCCATCAGCAGGAAGGTGATGCCGGTCTGCTTCGGCCCGCTCGAACCGGTGCGCACCAGCAAAAGGCACCAGTCCGCGAACTGGCCGAGGGTGGACCATATCTTCTGGCCGTTCACGACATAATGATCTCCGCGCCGCTCGGCCTTGCAGCGCAGCGACGCCAGGTCGGAGCCGGCATTAGGCTCGGAGAAGCCCTGACACCAAATCTCTCCCTTCAGGATCGCGGGCAGGTGGCGCGCCCGCTGCGCCTCGGTCCCGCACTCCATCAGGGTCATGGCGGCGTGATAGAGCGCGACGAAGAACAGGCTCATGCGGGGTGCGTCGGCGCGAGCAATCTCCTCGAAGATCGCGACCTGCTCGGCCAGCGAGCGGCCGCCGCCCGGCCATTCCTTCGGCCAGTGCGGCGTGGCATAGCCGCCCTCCACCAGCCGGGCCAGCCATTCGCGCTGGGACGCGAGGAAGCCGTCGATATTGTCGCCGGCCTGCTGCTCCCGCCAGTCGGGAGGCACGTTTTGGGCGAGCCAGCCGCGAAGCTCCTCGCGCAAGCCCTCGACGTCGGATTGCTCGCTCACGCCTTCGCTCCCTTCACTGGCCGATAAAACGCGGCTGCCGCTTTTCGAGGAACGCGGCCACCGCCTCACGGTGATCGTCCGTCCCGTGACACAGCGCCTGCGCCGCCGCCGAGGTTTCGAGGATGCCGGCAAGGCTCGCGGTACGGCCCTCGCGCAGCAGCCGCTTGGTCATCCGCACGGCATGCGGCGGGTTCGCGGCGATCCGCTGGGCCAGCCCCCGCGCCTCGTCCATCAGCCGCTCGTCCGGCACCACGCGGGAGACGAGGCCGCAGGCCAGCGCTTCCGCCGCGTTTAGCAGATCACCCGTGAAGGCCATCTCGCTCGCCCGCGAGAAGCCGACGACGCGCGGCAGCAGCCACGCCCCGCCATCGCCCGGTACGATGCCCAGCTTGACAAAGCTCTCCGCGAATTTCGCGCTCTCGCCGGCGATCCGGATGTCGCACATGCACGCCAGATCGCAGCCGGCGCCGATCGCCGGGCCGTTGACGGCGGCGATCACCGGCACCTCGATGGCCTCGAACAGCAGGGGCAGGCGCTGGATGCCGTTGCGATAGTTGCGCCGCGTGTTCGCGCCGAGAGAATCGTTCAGCCCACCGCCCGGCTTCATCGCGGCGATGTTGCCGCCGGTCGAGAAGGCCTTGCCCGCGCCCGTCAGGATCACCACCCGCACCGCAAGATCACGATCGGCCGCCTCGATCGCGGCGACCAGCGCGTCAATCGTCGGCGGATCGGAGATCGGATTGCGCTGGTCCGGCTGGTTCAGCGTCAAGGTGACGACGCCATCTGTCTCGTCATGCAGGATCAGCCCGCTCATCGCGGTGGCATCCTTATCGCGCCATCGAGGCGGATCGTCTCGCCGTTCAGCATCGGGTTCTCGATGATCTGGCCGGCCAGCATAGCGAATTCGTGGGGCTGACCCAACCGCGACGGATGCGGCACCGCCTTCGCCAGCGATCCCCGCACATCTTCCGAAAGGCGGGCGAGGATGGGCGTGTCGAACGTACCCGGCGCGATCGTGCAGACGCGGATCTGGCGGCCCGCCAGATCGCGCGCGGCCACGATCGTCATCCCCACAATACCCGCCTTGGCAGAGGCATAGGGGATCTGCCCGATCTGCCCCTCAAACGCGGCCACCGATGCGGTGAGAATCACCACGCCGCGTTCGCCATCCACCAGTTCGCTCTTGGCCATCCGAGCCGCGCCCAGGCGCAGCACGTTGAAGCTGCCGATCAGATTGATCCGGACGACCATCTCGTAGGTTTCGAGCGATCCCGGCTCGCCATGCTTGTCGACCACGCGGATCGGGCCCCCACGTCCCGCGCAGTGCACCACCGCGCGCAGCGGACCCACCGTCTCGGCCGCGTCGAACACGGCGTTCATCTGCTCCGTGCTGGTCACGTCGGCGGTGACGAAGCGGGTGCCGCCGCCAATCTCGCTCGCCACCTCGTCGCCATTAGGCGCCAGATCGGCGATCACCACCTTCGCCCCCTGCGCCACCAGGCGCTCGGCGGTCGCGCGGCCCAGCCCGGACGCGCCACCGGTGACGACGGCGACGATACCTTCGATATTCATGCTTCCGCCCCCTCAGAGTCGTTCTATAATCGTCGCGTTGGCCTGCCCGCCTGCCTCGCACATCGTCTGCAGGCCGTAGCGGCCGCCGCTCTCCTCCAGTCCGTTGACCAGCGACGACATCAGCCGCGTTCCCGACGCGCCGAGCGGATGGCCGAGCGCGATCGCCCCGCCGCGCGGGTTCAGCCGCTCCGGATCCGCCTTCAAATCCTTCAGCCAAGCGAGCGGAACCGGCGCAAAGGCCTCGTTGACCTCGAACTGGTCGATATCCGCAACGTCCATGCCGGCCTTCTTCAGGATGCGCTGGGTCGCCGGGATCGGCGCGGTCAGCATCAGCAGCGGATCGTCAGCGATCACGTCGAACGCGACGAAACGCGCGCGCGGCCGCAGACCCAGGCGGTTCGCCATGGCCTCCGACATCACAAGGGCGACGGACGCGCCATCGGTGATCTGTGAGGAATTGCCTGCGGTGATGCTCCAGTTGATTTCGGGAAAGCGCGCCGCGATCTCGTCATTGTTGAACGAGGTCTTCAGCTGCGCGAGCCCCTCCGCGGTGGTGGACGCGCGGATCGTCTCGTCGGTGGAAACCGTGCCGCCCGGCGTCTCGATCGGCACGATCTCGTTCGCCAGGCCGCCCGCCTGCCGCGCCTGTTCCGCCCGCTGATGGGAGCGCGCCGAATAAGCGTCCATCGCCTCGCGGTCGATCCCCCAGCGCGCGGCGATCAGCTCCGCCGAGATGCCCTGCCCCACCATGCCGGGAAAGCGACACTCGAACGCCTCGCCGTGCGGCTCCTTGCCCATGCGCGCGCTGCCCATCGGCACGCGGCTCATGGATTCTATGCCGCCCGCCAGAACGATGTCGTACGCGCCCGCGGCGATGCCCTGCGCCGCGAAGTGGATCGCCTGCTGGCTCGATCCACAGCGTCGCTCCACCATTGTGCACGGCACATGCTGCGGGAAACCGGCCGCCAGCCACGCCGTCCGCCCAGTGGGCACCGCCTGCTCGCCCGCCTGGCTCACGCATCCCATGATGAGGTCGTCGACGAGCCCGGGGTCGAAGTCGTTGCGCGCCATCAGGGCGGCGATCGTCTGGGACAGCAGGTCGGCCGGATGCACCTCCGACAGCGCGCCACCCGCCTTCCCGCGTGCCATCGGCGAACGGACGATATCGACGATTACGGGATTGTTCTGCATTATCTCTTCCAGTTCCACCGGCCGGCGCCGGTCATGATCCGCTTGGCATAGATCAGCGCGAAAGACGGCGGAGCGGGTTTCGCCGCGAGGTCAAGACGGCGTTCGGCTGCAAGCAAAGCGATCAGGTTAGGGTGCGGATATCGGCCGTCGCATCGAAGGCGCGGATCGCCTCGCCGGAGCGGGCCTTGCGCGCCCATTGCGCGTCGCCCAGCATCGCGCGGCCCACCGCCACGAAATCGAACTCGCCACGCTCGAACCGATCCAGCAGCAGCTCTACATTGTCCACCGCTGCCATCGTCTTGGCCGTGTCGTACACGCCCTGGTTGATGCCGATGCCACCCACCGCCATCGAGCATTTGCCGGTCAGCGCCTTCGCCCAGCCGGCCAGGCTCAATGGCGAACCCTCGAACGCGGCCTTGTTGAAATAGCGCACGCTGGCGTCGAACACGTCCACCCCCGCATCTGCGAGCGGGCGCAACACCTCCGCCAGTTCCTCCGGCGTGTCGGCGAGCGTCGCGCGGAAATCCTGCTGCTTCCATTGCGAGAAGCGGAAGAAGATCGGATATTCCTCACCGATCGCGGCGCGGATGCGGCGGACGATCTCCACCGCGAAGGCCCCCCGCCGGGCGCGATCGCCGCCCCAGCGATCGTCCCGCTTGTTCGTGCCTTCCCACAGAAAATTGTCGATCAGATAGCCATGGCCGCCGTGCAGGGCGATGCCATCGAAGCCCACCGCTATCGCGTTGCGCGCACAGCGCACGAACGCATCGCTCGCCTCCTCGATCTGCGCCTCCGTCATCGGATCGCCGACCTGCGGATCGGCGGGGATGCTCTCAGGCGCGATCGAGGACTGTCGGCCGAGCGGGCCCCAGACGCCCGAGGGACTGACCGAGGCGACATCAGGGCTCGGCCCCGTTCCCGGCTTGCGCAGCACGCCCTGATGCCACAGCTGAGCCACGATCCGGCAATCGGCCGCGTGCACCGCATCCACCACGTTGCGCCACCCGGCCAGCACCGCGTCGCCGGCCATATAGGGCACGTCCTTCTCGTCCAGCCCGGCATCGCCGAGCGCGGCCGGATGATCCACCGCCACCCCCTCGGTGACGATGAGGCCGCAATCGCCTTCGGCACGGCGCGCATAATAAGCGGCCACGTCCGGCCCGGGCGCCCCGGCGGGGCTGAAGCCGCGCGTCATGGGCGCCATCACGATACGATTGCGCACCGTCATCCCGCGCACGGTGAGCGGCTGATAGAGCGGCTCGCGCGAGCGTGCGGCGGTCTTCTCGTTCAGGCTCATCATATCCCCCGGCTGTCGAGGGAGCCTTTCTATCGGCGCGCGCGCGCCGGCCGCCAGACGCGGCGCGAACAAGGCAACCGCCGCTGCAACTGGAGGCAAGGCGACGCCCCGCCTCAGTGAACGCGGCGATCCAGGCCTTGCCAATAGGGCTCGCGCAGCAGGCGGCGGAGCACCTTGTTGCCGGCGTTGCGCGGCAGTTCCTCCACCAGCGCCATTTGCCGGGGCACCTTGAACGCGGCGATCCTGCCGCGCGCCCAATCCGCGATGGAGGTCAGATCGGGGGAATGGCCCGGCCTTGGCACCACCATCGCCATCACCTCCTCGCCCCATCGTTCGGAAGGCACGCCGATCACCGCGACGTCCGCCACTCCCGGATGGCCGAAGATCGCATTCTCCACCTCGGCGGGATAAATGTTCTCACCGCCCGAAACGATCATGTCCTTGACCCGGTCGAGAATGAACAGATAGCCCTGCTCGTCGATCCGGCCGACATCGCCGCTGCGCAGCCAGTCACCGGGCAGGATGGTGCGCGCGGTCTCCTCGGGCAGGCGCCAATAGCCCTGCATCACCGCGCGGGAGCGCACCACCACCTCGCCCGTCTCGCCCGCCGCCATCCTCGTTCCGTCGCCGTCGACGATGCCGATCTCCACCCCCGGCATCGCCCGCCCGGCCGATCGCAGCAGCGCCCCGCCAGGGGCGACGTGATCTTCCGGCGAGAGCGCGACGACACCGCCCGCCGCCTCGCTCATCCCGTACATCTGGACAAAGCCGCAGCCGAACGTCTCCAGCGCGCGCGCGAGCAGCGCCTCCGGGATCGGCGATGCGCCGTAGGTTATGTAGCGGAGCGTGGCGAGGTCGGTCGTGCAGGCGTCCGCGTGATCGAGCATCTGGCGCATCGCCGCCGGCGCGAGCAGGACGTGGCTGATCCGCTCCGCCGCGATGAGGCGAAGCGCGAGCCCCGGGTCGAACTCCGCCGCGACGATCACCAACCCGCCGCCGTACAGGCCGAACAGCACGTAGGCCGTCCCCGCGATATGCGCGACGGGCAGAATGGCGAGGGTGCGATCCGAGGCCTCCGGAAACCATCGCAGGCCCGCGCGATAGCCGGGCGCGCGCAGGGCGAGCATGTTGCGGTGGCTGAGGACGGCACCTTTCGGCCGGCCCGTGGTGCCGGACGTATAGACCTGGAAGACGGCATCGTCGGGCGACGGCGTCGGTCCCGCATAGGCCGCATGATCGGCCGCGTCGGGGATCGCGCCCGCGAACGTCGTATCGGTCTCAGCCGCCACCTCGCCCGCCTGCGCGAGGAAACCGCTGTCCGCGAATAGCAGCTTCGCCTCCGCATCGCGCAGGATGAAGCGCCATTCCTCCGCCGCCAGCCGCCAGTTCAGCGGCACCAGCACCGCACCGACGCGTGCGACGGCGTATAGCAGCACGAAATAGCGGTCCGAATTCTTGCCCAGGAAAGCGATCCTGTCGCCGGGGCCGATCCCTCGCGCGGCGAGATAACCCGCCAGCCGGCCGGCCCAGTTCAGCAACGCGGCATAGCTGGTATCGACACCGTCGAAGCGGAGCGCCGGCGCATCCGGCCGATCGTCTGCATGACAGGCGATCACATCCCAGAGCGTGGCGACGCGATCATGGTCGATCGGCTGCGCTCCGGTCACAGGGGCTATTCCCCGCGCCACACGGGCTTGCGCTTCTCAGCGAAGGCGGCGGCGCCTTCCTTGGCATCGGCGGAGGCGAACAACGGCAAGGTGATCTCGTTCTGGCGATCGAACAGTTCGTCGGTCGGCCAGTCCTGGCTCTCGTTCAGCACGCGCCGGCTGACGGCGACCGCGAGCGGACCGTTCGCCGCGATCGTGCGCGCCAGCGCCAGCGCCCCCGCAAGCGCCTGACCCGCGGGGACCACGCGATTGATCAGCCCGTGCGTGGCGAGCAGGGCGGCCGGCACAATATCGCCGGTCAGCACCAGCTCGGTCGCGATCTTGATCGGAAGCTGGCGCGGCAGGCGAACGAGACCGCCCGCATTGGCGACGAGACCCCGCTTCACCTCACTCAGCCCGAACTTCGCCTCGTCGGAAGCGACGATCAGGTCGCAGGCGAGCGCCAGCTCGAAGCCTCCGGCCAGCGCATAGCCCTCAACGGCGGCGATGAACGGCTTTGCCAGCCTGGCCTGCGTGATGCCGGCAAAGCCCGTTCCCGGCAACCGCACCACTTCGCCGCGGAGGAACGCTTTCAGGTCCATGCCGGCGCAGAAATTGCCGCCTGCCCCCGTCAACACCGCCACGCGGATCGCTGGATCGGCCGCGATCCGCTCGACGGCCTCCGCCACGGCCAACGCGGTCTCCCGATCCACCGCGTTGCGCGCGTCCGGTCGATTCAGCGTGATGATGGCCACGCCGTCCTGGATCTCGAAGTCAACCGCCATGTCGTTCAGCCCCCCGCCAAAGGCGTTCCCCGGCGGTCGCACTTTCCGCCCCGCCGCAAACCGCGCCCGTGAAACCTTCCGGCGGGGATCCCGCCCGACCGGATCTCATTCGGCCTAGAGAGACCGTGCGATCAGCAATTTCATGATCTCGCTGGCCCCACCGTAGATCCGGTAGGCGCGCGCATCCTTGTACATCTCGGCGATTGGATATTCGAGCATGTAGCCGTAGCCGCCGAATAGCTGCAGGCACTCATCGATGATCCGGGCCTGCGCCTCCGTCACGAACAGCTTGGCCATCGATGCGGTGGCGGCATCCAGCCGGCCCTGCAACAACATGTCGGTGCAATGATAGAGGAAGGTCTTGGCCACGGTCGCCTGAGTCTTGCATTCCGCCAGCTTGAACTGGGTGTTCTGCAAGTCGAACAGGGTACCGCCGAAGGCTTTCCGCTCCTTCACATATTCAAGCGTCGCGGTCAGCGCGGCTTCGATCATGCCGATCGCCTGCCAGCCGATCACCAGCCGCTCCTGCGGCAGCTTCTCCATCAGCATGCGGAAGCCCTTGCCCTCCACCCCGCCAAGAAGGTTCTCGGCCGGCACGCGCATGTCGTTGAAGAACAGTTCGGCGGTATCGCGGCCCTCCTGGCCCAGCTTGTCCAGCAGCTTGCCCCGCCCGAAACCCTCGGCCTCGTCCGCCTCCACGACGAACAGGGAGACGCCCTTGGCGCCGGCCGCCGGATCGGTCTTGGCCGCCACCACGATCAGCGATCCGTGCAGGCCGTTGGATATGAACGTCTTTTGGCCATTGATGACATAATGGTCGCCGTCGCGCCGCGCGGTCGTCTTCATGCCCTGCAGGTCTGATCCGGCGGCCGGCTCGCTCATCGCCACTGCCAGGATCGTCTCGCCGGTGCACACGCCGGGCAGCCAGCGCCGCTTCTGCTCTTCGGAGGCGTAATCCACGATGTAGGGCGCCACCACCGCATTGTGCAGCGACAAAGCGAAGCCCAGCGCGTTCTTCACGCCCTGCCGCTCCATCAGCACCGCATCGTAGCGGAAATCCGCGCCGGCGCCGCCATATTCCTCCGGCACCGTCAGCCCGAGCAGGCCGGCCGCCCCGGCGGCGCGCCACGTCTCCTTGTCCACCGATCCCTGCTCGCGCCAGCGCGCCGCCTTGGCGGGCGCCGCATGATCGTCGAGGAAGCGATCGACCGCGTCCTCGAACATGCGCAGTTCCTCGCTGTCCATGAAGGCGGGCCGGGGCAGATCCATCGCGGGCAAGTGCGTTCCCTCAAAACGTCGGGATGATGCGCCGGTACGGCGTTCCTGACCGAAGCTCTAGGCATCGGCGGCGACCTGAAAAGCATGCCGGGCAAACGGGCAATTCGCCCTGCCGCTACAGGCAATGGCGCTGGCGCACCCGACGTCGCCAGCGCGCTGCCACCCGGCTAGACAGACCGGCAGGCGTTGAACGGAGAGCTGGATGTCCGAAACCTATGATGTGATCGTGGCGGGATCAGGTTCGGCGGGCATGATGGCGGCCGTCCGCGCCAGCGAACTCGGCCTGCGCGTGCTGGTCGTGGAAAAGGCGCACAAGTTCGGCGGCACCTCGGCCACCTCGGGTGGCGTTATCTGGGTGCCCAATCACGGCCTCGGCACCAGCGACAGCCGCGAGGAGACGCTGCGCTATCTCGACGGCGTGACGAACGGCCCGATCCGCCGTGACCGGCTGGAGGCGTTCGTCGATACCGGCCCGGCGATGGTCGCCTACCTGAAGGAGATCGGCATGGAGCCGATCGTCATGCCATGGCCGGACTATTTCGCCGAAGCACCGGCCGCGCGCGCGGATCGCTCAATCGTGTTCCCGATGTATGACGGCCGCAAGCTGGGCGATCACTTCCCCAAACTGCGCGAGCAGTTCACCCGGTTCAAACTGATGAACCGCTACACGATGGACTTCATCGAGGCGAATTCCATCTCCACCCGCGCGCCCGGCTGGCTCAAGACGCTCGCCCGGGTCACGTCTCGCTACTGGGCCGATGTCTCCACGCGCCGGCTCACCCGGCGGGATCGCTACCTCAGCCTCGGCGCCGCGCTGATCGGGCCGCTGGGCAAGCGCCTGATCGATCGCGGGGTGGAGATACGCCTCGGCACCGCCGTCGAGAAGCTGCTGTTCGAGGGCGGACGCGTCACCGGCGTGGAGGTCAATCGCTTCGGCCGTAGCCGCACCATCAACGCGCGGCACGGCGTCATCGTCTGCGCCGGCGGGTTCGAATGGAACCAGACCTTGCGGGACCGCTATTTTACCGTGCCCGGCAGCACCCGCTGGAGCAGCACGCCGGAAGACGGCAATGACGGCAAGGTGCTGGAGGCGGGGCTGGCGATCGGCGCCGCCACCGAATTCACCGAGACCGGCTGGTGGGTGCCGACGATGCCCGTGCCGATCCCCGGCGTGTCCAACTTCGAGGAGATCCACCAGGCGGTGTTCGATGTCGGCCGGCCGCACAGCGTCTGCGTCAACCGCAACGGTGATCGTTTCGTCGACGAGGCCTGCGGCTATGACCGGTTCGGCAACGCCATGCTGGAGGATCAGGTGAAGACCGGCGCCAATGCGCCCTGCTGGCTCGTGTTCGATGCCACCTTCCGCTACAAGTTCCCGGCCGGCGGCGTGATGCCGACCGCGATCATGCCCGATCGCAAGATCCCGGTGGACTGGTGGGATCATTACATCTTCCGCGCCGACACAATCGAGGCGCTGGCCGCGAAGATCGAGATCGATCCGGCGACGCTCGCCGCCACGATCGGCCGGATGAACGACTATGCCCGCACCGGCGAGGATCCGGAGTTCGGACGGGGCGGCAACGCCTATGATCGCAATTTCGGCGATCTCACGCTCAAGCCCAATCCCTGCCTCGGCCCCATCGGCAAGGCGCCCTTCTATGCCATCCCGGTCAACCTCGGCGATCTCGGCACCAAGGGCGGGCTGAAATGCGACGCGCGCGCCCGCGTGCTGGACGAGGGCGGCGCACCCATTCCCGGCCTCTACGCCGCGGGAAACGCCTCTGGTTCACCGTTCGGCAACTGCTATCCGGGTGCGGGCGGCACGATCGGTCCGGCGATGGTCTTCGGCTTCATCGCCGCCAACGACGTGGCCGATCAGGCGAAGGCCATGTCGCTCGGCACCTACACGCACAACCAGGCGGCGGTCACACGCTGAACCCGCCGTCCACCACAAGCGACTGGCCGGTGACATATTTCGCGCGGGGCGACGCGAAGAAAGCCACTGCCTCGCCGATATCCTCGGCGTCGCCAAAGCGGCGCAGCGGGATCGATTTCTTGAAGTGCTCCCAAAATTCGGGCGTGTAGAGCGACGCGATCACCGCGCTGCCCATCCCCGCATCGAAACTGCCCGGGGCGACGCTGTTGGCACGGATGCCGTAGCGCCCCTCCTCCTTCGCCACGGCGCGGATCAGCGATTCGATACCTGCCTTCGGCACGGAGGAAAGGGCATCCCCCGTCGGATAGCGTGTATTGGCCATCGAGGTAACGAACACCAGATTGCCACCGCCCTGCGCACGGAACAGCGGCAGGGCCACCCCCACGACATGCAGCGCGCCCATCAGTTCGGTCTCGATCACCTCGCGCCACTGCTCCTCGGCGATCTGGCTGACATAGGGCTGACCGATCGCGACGCCGGACGCGACGACGATCGCATCGATCCGGCCCATCGCCGCATTCGCATCGGCGATCGCGCGCCGCACCGATGTGCCGTCCCGCATGTCGCATGCGACCGGCACGCCGGCGCAACCCTCCGACAGTTCGGCGATTAGTGCCGTCACCTTCTCCGGATTGCGGCGATAGCTGATCGCGATCTCCACGCAGTCACGCGCCATCGCCAGGACGGAGGCGCGGCCGAAGCCGCCGGTTCCGCCGATCACCAGCGCGCGATATCGGTCCACTACCTGGTCTCCAATCGATCGGTGCCGCGTCAGGGCCGGATGGCGCTGCCGCCGTCCACGTTCAGTTCCTGTCCGGTGGTGAAGCTCGACGCATCGGACGCCAGCCACAGGCAGGCGGCGGCCACCTCGTCCACCGTGCCCATCCGCCCCATCGGATGGATCTTCGCGAAATGGGCATAGGCCGTCTCGCGCGGCAGGCCGGTGGCGGCCAGCGCCTGTTCCAGCATCTCGGTCTCCGTGCCGCCGGGATGCACGCTGTTCACACGGATCGGCAACCCCGCCGCCGCGCATTCCAGCGCGAAAGCCTTGGTGAAGGTCGTCAGCGCCGCCTTCGACGTGCAATAGCCGACGAAGCCCGGCACCGGCCGTTGTGCGAACACGGACGAGATGTTGATGACGCTGCACGGCGCCCCGCCCCGCTTCAGCAGCGGCAAAGCGGCGCGGCACCCGTTGAACGGGCCGTCCAGATTCGTACTCATCAGCCGCCGCCAGGAATCCTCCCCGACCTGTTCGGTGGTGCCCTGTTCGGTGATGCCGGCGCAGTTCACCAATATGTCCAGCGCCCCCCACCGCGCGTCTATCGCCGCGACCGCCGCGTCCCACTGCGCCCGGTCGGTGATGTCGATCGCCACGGCCACCGCTGCTTCGCCGATCTGGCGGGCGACGGCTTCCGCATCCGCGATCCGTCGCGCCGCGACCGCCACGCGTGCGCCCTCTCGCGCGAACAGGGTCGCGATCGCCTTCCCCATGCCCTTGGCGCCGCCCGTCACCAGCGCGACCTTGCCCGTCAAAACGCCCACGCACCCTCTCCCGATATTCGCCGGGGCGCACCCCTGCCGGCCTGTGTGCCGGGGGCGCGGCAGGCGATCCACACGCATGAGGCGCCATGCGCGGCGGTGCACGTCCGAGTGCAAGGGCAGACAACGGACCCCGCTGTAACCGCCGGGGGGACGCGGCTATCCTGCCGGCGTACATCACGGGAGAGCCGCCATCGACACGCCAAGCTTCACCTCGCTTCGGCTGGATATCGCCGACGGCATCGTCGAACTCACGTTCACCCGCCCCGATCTGCACAACCGCTTCGACGTGATCGCGCATGAGGAGTTCGTCGCCGCGCTGCGCCACGTCGCCCGCATCGAGCATGCGCGCGTGCTGATCGTAGCGGCGGAGGGCCGCAGCTTCTCCGCCGGCGGCGATTTCGAGGAGATGCTGGAGGCGCACCGCTCCGCCGCGATCCGCGCCCAGATGACGCGCGATGCCCGCAACGTGCTGAACGGCCTGATCGAGCTGCCCATCCCGGTCATCTCGGCAGTGCAGGGTGCCGCGATCGGCCTCGGCGCCACGATCGCCACCATGGCGGACATCGTCGTCGCCTGGCGCCACGCGAAGATTGCCGACACGCATGTCGCGGTCGGCCTCGTCGCGGGTGACGGCGGCGTGATCGCGTGGAGCCAGTCGATCGGCCTCAACCGCGCCAAGCGCTATTTGTTGAGCGGTGACGTCATCACCGGCGAGCAGGCCTATGATTTTGGCCTCGTCACCGAACTGCTTGACAGTGCGGAGGCGGTGCTTCCTGCCGCCCGCGCGCTGGCACAGCGGATAGGCGCGCTGCCGGCGGGCGGCGTAAACGGCACGAAGAAGGCCTTCGCTGCGATCACGCGCGCCCGGATGGGCGAGGCCTTCGAACTCGGGATCGCGCTGGAAATGGACTCCATGGCAAGCCCCGATCTGGCCGAAACGGTCGCGCGTCTGAGAAAGCGCTGACAGCAGACGGAGCCGCCCGATGGCCTACACCCACGTCGACAAGCCGATCCGCCTCGGCAATATCGAACTGAAGAACCGGATCGTCCGCCCCGCCCACGCCACGGTGCTCGGCGAAGGCACGATGAACGACCGGCTGATCGCGTATCACGAGGCACGGGCGCGCGGCGGCGCGGCTCTTTCCATCCTGGAGGTCGGTTCGGTCCACCCGACTTCGGCCTTCTGCCTGAACATCTTCGATCCGCAGGTGGAAGGCGGGATGCGCCGGCTGGTCGAACGCTGCAAGCCGCACGGCATGAAGCTGTTCCAGCAGCTCTGGCATGCCGGCCAGCATATCCCGCCGGCGGACGGATCGCCGCCATGGGCACCGTCGGACAATCCCGGCGTGGAAACCGGCATCGTGCCCATCGCCATGACCAAGACGATGATCGACACGATCATCGGCGCCTATGTCGAGAGCGCGGTGCGGATGGAGCGCTGCGGCCTCGACGGCGTCGACGTCCACTGCGCGCACGGCTATCTCCCGTCGCAATTCCTCTCAGCCAACATCAACAAGCGCGAGGATGAGTATGGCGGCTCGTTCGAGAATCGCGCGCGCTTCATCATGGAGCTGTTGGCGGCGATCCGGTCGGCCGTGTCGCGCGACTTCGTCGTCGGCGTGCGCGTCGCGCCCGATCTTACCGTCGGCGGCGTCGGCGTGGACGAAAATCTCCGCGTGGCCCAGATGCTGGAGGCGCGTGGGCTGATCGACTATGTCAACGTCTCGGTCGGCAACTATAACAGCTATACGAAGATGGTCGGCGGCATGCACGAGCCGACGGGCTACGAGATGCCCACCAGCGAGCCGATCACTCGCCACATCACACTGCCGACGATGGTGATCGGCCGCTACCGCACGTTGGAGGAATGCGATCAGGTGATCCGCGAGGGTGCCGCCGACATGATCGGCCTCGTCCGCGCGATGATCGCCGACCCCGATCTGGTGAACAAGAGCCTGGCGGGCAACGCGGACCGGGTACGCCCCTGCATCGCCTGCAACCAGGCCTGCGTCGCCAATGCCGTGTATCTCTGGCAGGGCGGGCTGCGTTGCACCGTGAACGTCGGCGCCGGCAACGAGCAGTCGCTCGGAGACGCCAATCTGGAGTCGGCGGCGGAGCCGAAGACGGTATTGGTGGTAGGCGGCGGCCCGGCCGGCATGGAGGCGGCCCGTGTCGCCGCGATGCGGGGCCACAAGGTGATCCTGGCGGAAGCCGACGCGGCCCTCGGCGGCACGCTGCGCGCGGCCACGAAGGCGCCCACCCGCCACACGATGTTCGATATCGCCACCTGGCTGGAAGAGGAGATCTACCGCCTCGGCGTCGACGTGCGGCTCAGCACCTATATGGACGAGAACGACGTGATCGATACCGGCGCGGACGCGGTGATCGTCGCCACCGGATCGATGCCACGCATGGATGGCGTGCAGGGGTCGCATCCCGGCCAGCCGATCCGCGGCATGGATCGCGGCGGCGTGCTGTCCTCCACGGAGCTCATGCTGTATCCGCCGGCGGATCTCGGGCGGACGGCGGTCGTGATCGACGACGTGGGCCATTATGAGGGGCTCGCGGCGGCCGAGCAGCTCATCTCCAGGGGGCTATCCGTCACCTATGTGACGCGCCTGCGCATGCTCGCCCCCGCCGTCCAGGGAGCGCTGATGGTCGAGCCCTTCCTCACCCGCATGGCAAACCGACCCTTCGCCTACCGCATCCGCCACCGCGCGATCGCGATCCAGCCGGGCACCGTCGTCATCGGCCCGACGCACCTGACCGAAGACGATGTGGATACCGAGCGGCTCGACGCCGATACGGTCGTGGTCGTCACGGCCAACCGCCCGAACCGCGAAATCCATACCGCGCTGAAGGAACGTAACAGCGACATCCGTCTAGTCGGCGATGCCAATTCGCCGCGCTTCCTAGAAACCGCGATCCGCGAAGGGCATCTCGCCGGCGCCAGCGTCTGACAGGAACATTGCCATGCAGCTTGAGAACAAGGTCGCCGTCGTGCTCGGCGCATCGGCCGAGGAAGGCACCGGCTGGGCCATCGCCGAGCGTTTCGCGCGGGAAGGTGCGCATGTGCTGGTCGGCGCCCGGCGGCAGGCGCCGTTGCACGTGCTGGCCGAACGCATCGGCGGCACCGCCCAGCGCTGCGATCTGGCCAGCGAGGACGACATCGCCGCACTCGCGGCGAAGGCGCTGGAGGCTTACGGCCGGTTGGATATCGCGGTGAACGCGGCGGGCGTGCCGATGGGCGGCACCATCGCAAACACGCCCCACGCCGAGATCGTCCGCTCAACGGAGGTCAACTATTACGGCAACATCTTCTTCGTGAAGCACATGGCCGCCGCCATGGCGCAGGGCGGCTCGATCGTCCTGTTCTCGTCGATGGCGGCCACGCACCCGCTGGAACATGTGTTCGGCTATGCCTGCGCGAAGGCGGCGGCGGACTGCCTGGTGCGCTATGCGGCGATCGAATATGGCGCGCGCGGCATCAAGGTGAACTCCATCCTGCCGGGGGCGATCCGCTCCGAGATGTCGAGCGCGCTCTGGGCGGTCGAGGGGATGGAGGCCAGCTGGGCCGGCGAGGTGCCGCTCGCCCGCATCGGCGGCACGGCCGACTTCGCCGACGCCGCGCTGTGGCTGGCCGGGCCGTCCTTCGTCACCGGGCTGAACCTGCACGTCAGCGGCGGCAACCAGCTGACCCGCTTCCCTACCACCGGGGAACGGCCGGCCCTCGCCGGGGTGGACCCGACGAGCGGCGCATGAGGAGTATCGCGTGAAGACGATCGGCGTCGGCATCATCGGCTATGAAGTGGGACGCAGCTGGGCGGCGGTGGCGCATGTGCCGGCCCTCCGCGCGCTGCCCGATTACGAGGTCGTCGCCGTCGCCACCACGCGGCGAGAGACGGCCGAGGCCGCCGCGCGCGACATCGGGCTGAGCATGGACGCCGCGTTCGACGACGCCGTCGCGCTGACGCGCGATCCGCGCGTGGATGTGGTCGCCGTGACGGTGAAGGTGCCGCACCACCGCGTGCTGGTCTCGGCAGCACTCGCCGCCGGCAAGCATGTCTATTGCGAATGGCCGCTGGGCAACGGTCTTACCGAGGCCGAAGCGATGGCGGCCGAAGCCGCCGCCGCTGGCGTGCATGCGGCAATCGGGCTTCAGGCCCGGCTGGCGCCGCCGGTGCGACAGGCAAAGGCGCTGATCGCCGATGGCTATGTCGGCGAGGTGCTGTCGACCACGCTGATCGGATCGGGGATGCAGTGGGGCGATACGATCGACCGGCCGAACGCCTATATCATCGACGCTTCGCACGGCGCGACGATGCTGGCGATCCCGTTCGGCCACACGATCGACGCGCTGCGCCACGTGCTCGGCGATTTTGCATCGCTGTCGGCCACCATGGCGATCCGGCAACCCGAGGTGACGCGCGTCGAGACGGGCGAGACGCTGGTGAAGACGGCGGACGACCAGATCGCCGTTTCGGGCGTTCTGCAACGCGGGGCGATCGCCGCGATCCACTATCGTGGCGGCATGCCGCGCGGCACCGGCCTGCTGTGGGAGATCCAGGGCACGAAGGGCGATCTGCGCCTTACCGCTGCCGGCGGCCACGCCCAGATCCTGGACCTGACGCTGACCGGCGCGCGCGGTGGCGACCGCGACCTCAAGCCGATCGCCATCGATGCCGCCAGCCGCTGGGTGCCGGCAGATCTGGCAGGGCCCGCCGTCAACGTCGCGCAGGTCTATGCCCGGCTCGCGCGGGACATCCGCGATGGCACGCACGAGACGCCGGGCTTCGCCGAAGCGGTGGAGACCCATCGCCTGCTTGACGCGATCGAGCGCGCGGCGCGCACCGGCGCGAGGATCGCTGCATGACAGGCGTGACCGAACCCATGCTGCGGCTCGACGGCAAGACGGCGCTGGTGGTCGGCGGATCCAGCGGGATCGGCAACGGCATCGCCCAACTGTTCCGGGCGCAGGGCTGCACTGTCCACGTGTGCGGCACCCGCCCTGCCGCCGCCAACTATGCCGGCGAGGCCGGATCCGATCTCACCGGTCTCGATTATACGCAGCTGGATGTCGCCGATGCGGCGGCGATCGAGACATGGCAGCCGGCTTTCGACACACTCGACATTCTCGTTCTTGCGCAGGGCGCCGTCGTCTACCGTCGCAGGGAATATGAGATCGAGACCTTCCGGCGGGTGATCGACATCAACCTCAACAGCGTGATGCACTGCGCGGTTAAATTTCATCAGCTGCTGAAGGCGAGCGCCGGTTCGATCGTCGTCATCAGCTCCATCGGCGCCTACAAGTCCGTCGTCGGCAATCCCGCTTACGCGGCGTCGAAGGCGGGCGTCGTCGGCCTCACCCGCACGCTCGGCGATGCGTGGGCGCGCGAGGGCGTGCGCGTAAACGGCATTGCGCCGGGCATGATCGCGACCAAGATGACGGCGGTGACGACCGAGCATCCCGATCGCCTGCAGGCCGCGCTCGCCACGATATCGCTCGGCCGGCTGGGGCTGCCGGAGGATGTCGCCCGCACGGCGCTCTACCTGGTCTCGCCGCTGGCCGCCTATACCACCGGCCAGACGCTGATCGTCGACGGCGGCCGCAGCCTCTGAACGCACATCCTGAAGGTTCGCTTCGGTGCTGCGGACGCTCAGATCCCGTCTCCACCGTCCGCATGCGAGCCAACGCTTCGCGCTTATCGGCATGCGGAAAGAGCGGTCGTCGGTGCGTGGTAGAGGGTTATCGTCCGCGCGCCTCCCGCTCTGTTCCCGAAAGGGCGGGCGGATCGCGCGTCTGAACGCCCGATCCACCCGCGATCCCATCCGCTCAGCCGCCGAAGCGGTAGGACAGGCGCAGCATGGTCTCTCGCCCGCGGCTTACCGGGGCGGCGGTGTCGCCCAGCGTGCCGACGGCAGCCGCGCCGGGGGCCGATCCGGTGAACGGAACGTCGGTCGAGCGCACGAAATAATAGGTGTTGCCGAGATTGCGCCCGATCAGCGCCAGCTCCCACTTGTCGTCTTCCGTGCTCAGGCGGATCGAGGCGTCGTAGAGTTCATAGCCCTTCTGGAAGCCGCCCGGCGCCGAGACCGTGTCGCTGAAATAGCCGTCGCTGTGGCTCGCATTTCCGGAAAGGCCGAGCTTCAGCGCACCGATCGGCATCTCGTAGTTGAAGCCCAGATTGCCGGTCCACTCAGGCGCGCGGACGAGCTGGGTGCCGCTCAGATCCTGCAGCAGGGCATTCTGCCCCGTCACCCGGTTGAGTTGCGTGAAGCAGCGGCTGGACGATTCGCCCCGGTAGCAGCTTGCCTGATAATCGAGATACTCGCCCTTATTGTAATTCACCGCACCGTTGAGCGTCAGGCCTTCCAGCGGCGTGCGATAGGTGAAGTCGAACTCGACACCCTTCGTGCGTACCGAACCAGCGTTGCGTAGCTCCTGCTGCGTGCCCTGGATCGTGACCGAGACCTGCAGGCCCGTCGTCTTGTAATTATAGGCGGAAAGATTGGTGCGCAGCGCGCCATCGAGCAGGGACGCCTTGATACCGCCTTCATAGCCCTTGATCAGCTGCTGGTTGTAGATCGGGTTCTGCAGCGTCGCGAAGCGGCCGGTGGCGAGCGGTGCCGCCGTCGTGACCGCCGGCGCCACGGAATTATAGCCGCCCGAGAGGAAGCCTTCCTTGTACGCGCCATACACCGTCAGGTTCTGGGTGGGCCGGTAGGTAAGCGTTGCTTCCGGCGACAGGTTGTTGAAGCTGATCGAGCGATCGATGCCGTCGATCTCGACCAGCCTGCCCGGGGTCTGCGTCACGCCACCGTTACCGGCGGTGGTGAATACCGGAAGCTTCTTGCGCTCGTACGAGTAGCGGCCGCCGACCGAAAGCTCGAAATGCTCCAGGAACGTCACCTGCATCTGGCCGAACACCGAGTAGGCCAGGCCGTTCTGCACCAGCCGGTAGTTGTTGATGTAGTTGACGAAGCCGCCGGTCGTCGGGTTGCGCTGACCCGGATTGTTCGCGTTGCGGAAGGTCACGGAACCGTTCACCGCATGCGAATCCTGGATAAGCCCGCCCGCCAGGAAATTGACCGGGCCGTCGAAGTTGCTGGCGAGCCGCAGTTCCTCGGTGATCTCGCGAATGTCGAGGAAGTTGAAGCTGGCGAGGATTTGGCGCGGCAGCACACCAGTATCGAGATAATTGGAGGTGAAGTTGCCGCGATTGCGCAGCGTCACGTCATAATAGCCGGTGACGGACGACAAGGTGAGGCTGTCGTTCAGATGATAGTTGAGTTCGAGCCCGCCCAGCACCTGATGCTGCCGCAGGAAGGTCTGACCGTCGCCGAAGCGCGCATCCACCGTGCCGAAATTCGGGCCGAGCTGACCGAGTGCCACCGTGCCGTTCGCCTTGCAATCTTCCAGCGGCCCGTTGCCCTGCGACACGCCGAGCGGGCAGTTGACGATCTCGTTCTGCGCGGTCGAGGCGGTGCCCTTGATGTGGTTGTATGTCAGTTTCAGGCGCGCGTCGAACTGGTCGTTGGGCGCCCACTTCAGCGTGCCGCGCACGGCATATTCGGTCGCGTTCGGCGTGCGGCTGTCGGGGTCGCCGAAGATGCCGACGCCACTGTCCGGCGCGACGTTCTTCAGATAGCCCTTGATGTCCGAGAAGTAGCCGGCAATGCGGAACCCGAGCGTATCGGTGAGCGGGCCGGAGATATAGCCTTCGCTCCGCACCTCGTCGCCCTTGAACTCGTAACCGGTGGAAAGCTTCGCCTGCAGCGTCGACGTCGGATCGGCCGTGCGCACCGAGATGATGCCCGCCGGGCTGTTCTTGCCGAAGAACAGCGCCTGCGGTCCCTTCAGCACTTCCACCTGCGAGATATCCATCTCGCTCAGGCGGCGCACAGTGGCGCGGGCGACCTGAACACCATCGATGTTGAACGACACCGCCTGATCGCCGAACGGGTTCGAATCCGATCCGGCGATGCCGCGGATGGCGATAATGCCTCCCTGCACCGTACCGCCGCCTTCGCCGACGATCAGCGAGGGCACCGCGCGTGCCAGCCCGTCGATCGTGTTGATCGCCCGGCGCTGCAACTCGGCGGCGCCGACGGCGGTGAGCGACACCGGCACCGCGATCGAGGTTTCGTCGCGCCGCCTTGCCGTGACGAGTATCTCTCCGTTCTCTTCATTTTCCGCGCCGCTCGTTACGGGCGGCGTGGGTGTCTCGGGCGCGGGCGTAGTCTGCGCCATAGCGGCCGTCGTCATGCTCGCCAGCGACACGCCGGCAGCGAACAGCCGTGCGCTCCAGACCTTGGTTGAGTTCTTCATGTGCCTCCCCTTATTTTAGGATCCCGTCAGCCTCTCGGCTCGCCGCGCTTCTCTAACAGCTTAAGGTCGTCGCTTTTTGACCATTGGGGAACGTCGGCTTGACCGCGCGAGCATCCGATCCCGTTCAAACGTTACTGTGCCGAATGGGTGACACGCGGCTGAGTCAAGCGGTCTCGTAACGCTGCCGTTCTAGCCGGGCGATCGTCCGCGCGTGCACCTCGTCCGGCCCGTCCGCGATCCGCAGCGCACGCACGCGCGCGAACAGCGCCGCCGTGCCGGCGTCGCTGTCCAGTCCGCCCGCGCCGAACGCCTGGATCGCGTTGTCGATGATCCGCAGCGCCATCCGCGGCGCCGCCACCTTGATCATCCCGATCTCCAGCCGAGCCACCTTGTTGCCCACCTTGTCCATCATGTCCGCCGCCTTCAGCGTCAGCAGCCGCGCCATCTCGATGTCTATGCGCGCCTCGGCGATGCGCTGCTCCCACACGCTCTGCTGGATCAGCGGCCGGCCGAAGGTGGAACGCTCCATCAGGCGGCGCACCATCTTCTCCAGCGCGACCTCCGCCATGCCGATGATGCGCATGCAGTGATGGATGCGCCCCGGCCCGAGCCGCCCCTGCGAAATCTCGAAACCGCGCCCCTCCCCCAGCAGCATATTGGCGGCAGGCACGCGCACGTCGTCCAGCGCCAGTTCGAAATGGCCGTGCGGCGCATCGTCATAGCCGAAATTCGTCAGCATCCGGCCGATCGTGATGCCGGGCGTGTCGATCGGGATCAGCACCTGCGACATCTGCTGATGGCGCGGCGCATCGGGGTTCGTGCGTCCCATCAGGATGATGATCCGGCAATGCGGATCGCCGACGCCCGAGATCCACCATTTGCGGCCGTTGACGACATAGTCGTCGCCGTCGCGCACTATCGTGGTGCGCATGTTCGTCGCATCGGAGGAGGCGACGTCCGGCTCGGTCATGGCGAAGGCCGAGCGGATCTCGCCATCCAGCAGGGGCTTCAGCCAGCGATCCTGCTGCTCCCGCGTGCCGTAGCGATGCAGCACCTCCATGTTGCCGGTATCGGGGGCGGAACAGTTGAACACCTCCGACGCCCACGTCACCCGTCCCATCTCCTCGGCGAGCACAGCATAATCGAGGTTGGAGAAGCCGGCACCGCGATAGGGGCCATGATCGTGCTCGGGCGAAGGCGGCAGGAACAGGTTCCACAGCCCCGCCGCGCGCGCCTTCTGCTTCAGTGCCTGCAAGGTGGCGGGCTGCCGCCACCGCTCGGCCGTCAGTTCGGCCACGTAGGCCGGCACGGCTGGGATGACGTGATCGGCCATGAATGCCCGCACGCGCCCCTGCATCTCGCGTTGGCGCTCGGAGAGTTCGAAATCCATAATCTGTTCCCGCTCTGGCCGTCAGCTATTGTCGATGATCCGTCGCGCCTCATTGAGCAGGGCGACGGCGGAGGCGTGCAGCCGCCGCCCAGTCGCCGCGTCCGACAGGCCGGCCTGCGACCGGGCATGCGTGCCCTCCAGGATGATGCCCAGCTTGTAGCAGGCAAGCACCTCGAACCAGGGCAGGTCGGCCATGTCGCGCCCGGTACGCGCCGCGTAGCGGGCGATCATTTCCGCACGCGTCGGAAAGCCGTCCAGCGGCGCCACCCGCATCGTGAAAGGCAGCGCGCCGCGGTCGTCCGGCCAACTCACCAGCAGCCTGCCGAGATCGACCAGGGGATCACCCAGCGTCGCCATCTCCCAGTCCACGATCGCCAGCAGCGCGCCGTCGTCGCCATAGATCATGTTGCCGACATGATAGTCGCCGTGGATGATCCCGGGCCGCATCTCCTGCGGCAGGCGCCCGTCCAGCCAGCGGCCGACCGCGGCGACGTCGCCGAGCGACTGCGGCCCGTCCCAACCCTCGAACCGCGCATAGCCGTCCAGTTCGCCCGCCCAGCGGCCAACCTGCCGGGCGAGAAAGCCGTCGGGTTTCCCGAAATCGTCCAGCCCCACCGCCTCGGGATCCACCATGGCGAGCGAGGCCAGGCCGTCGGCGATGCCGATCCCCATACGGTGCCGCAGGGCGGCGTCCTCGCTTGCCGGCGCAGGCATCGACACGGTTGGATTGAACCCGTCGACCGGCTCCATCAGGTAGAATGTCGCGCCCAGCACCGCCGTGTCGGTGCACGCGGCGATCAGCGCCGGGTGCGGTACATCGGTGGCGGACAGCGCCTCCAGCAGGCGTATTTCTCGCTCCATGATGCGATTGCTCTGCGGGCGCGGATTGGCCGGCGGCCGCCGCAGGACGAAGGTTCGTCCGCCACGCGAGAAACGCATCAGGATGTTCTGGGTGCCGCCGGTTAAAAGCGATGCGTTGCGTATCGGCCCCGTTTCGAGGCCGCGCATGTCCATCCAGGCGGACAGCGTCGCAAGGTCCACCTCGGGCGGGTTCGTGGCGATGGCGTCAACTCCTCGGATCGGGCCGCCACCGTTTCGGCACCGTCGGGCGGCGTGGCAATCACCGACTACAGGCATGCGGCTACAGCCAAGCACGAGGCCGATCTCAGGCAAGCAGCTCGCCCGGTGGACTTATAGAGTGGACGATCACGGGAGGACGAGAGCGATGAGTAGCGGCGAAACGATCGAGGTTGAGGTGGCGGAAGCCGGCATCGCCGTGCTGCGACTGAACAATCCGGCACGGCTGAACGCCTTCAGTCGGGAAAGCGTGGCGCTGTTCAACCGGCGAGTGGACGATATCGCCGCCGATCCCGCGATCCGCGCGCTGATCCTGACCGGCGCAGGGCGCGGCTTCTGCTCCGGACAGGATGTGACCGCGGCCGACGCGCGCAACCGCACCGGCCCGAGCGGCCTCGTCGAGCGGCTGCACTGGCAGGAGCAGTTCGCCGGGATGGGGCGGCGCCTGCGCGCCATGCCGCAGTTGGTGGTCGCCGCGGTAAACGGCCCGTGCGTGGGTGCCGGCCTTGCGATCGCGCTGGCGGCGGACATGCGAATCGCCACCCCCTCGGCCCGCTTTATGGTCGGGGCGGTGCGCCTCGGCCTGTCCGCCGGGGAGAGTGGGATCAGCTACCTGCTTCCCCGGCTGATCGGCGCCTCCCGCGCGTTCGAGATCATGCTGACGGGTCGCGCGGTGGACGCGGCGGAGGCGGAACGTATCGGTCTCTGCGTCCGTCTCGTCGCGGAGGATGGATTGCTGGTGGAGGCCTGCACGCTCGCGCGTCAGGTGCTCGCGAACAGCCCGTTCGCCGTGGCCCATACAAAGCGCCTGATGTGGGACAATCTGGATGCCGGCAGCTACGACGCGGCGATCGAGCTAGAGAACCGCACCCAGATCCTCGCCTCCATGACGGACGATTACAAGGAGGCGACCGCAGCGTTCACCGAAAAGCGGCCGCCGCGATTCACCGGCCGCTGAACCGGCCGGCCTTGTCTCTGCGCGCAACTGCGCATGGCGGAGCAGCGGTTCCGCTTGGCGTTGTCCGGCGGCGGTGGAAGGGTCTCCGTGGCCCATCGAAGGACCCGCTCATGTCCGCATCCCCAGCGCCCCTGTCGTCGTTCGCGCCGGTCGGCGCCGATATGTTGCGCGCGCGGGCAAGGGCGATCGCTCCCGCCATAGGCGCACGATGGGACGAGGCGGAGGCGCTGCGGGACATTCCGGCCGCATCGATCGCCGCGCTGCGCGAAGCCGGGCTCACCCGCCTGTTCCAGCCGCAGCGATGGGGCGGGCACGAGGCCGATCCGACCACCTTCTTCGACGTGCAGAATATCGTCGCCGCGCAGTGCGCCTCCACCGCCTGGGTGCTCGGCGTGCTGAACGTACAATCGCTGGTACTGGCACTGTTCGACGATCGCGCACAGGCGGCCGTCTGGGGGCAGGATCCCGCTGCCCTCGTCTCCTCCTCCTTCATGCCGGTCGGCAAGGTGGCGGCCGCCGCCGGCGGGTACACGCTGTCTGGCCGCTGGTCCTTCTCCAGCGGGGCAAGCCACGCCGGCTGGGCGCTGCTCGGCGGCCGCACGCCGCATCCCGATACCGGCGCTGCGGAGCTGCGCATCTTCCTGGTACCGCGTGGCGACTATGCGATCCTCGACGTCTGGAATCCCTTCGGCATGCGCGCGACCGGCAGCAACGATATCGTTGCGAACGGCATCTTCGTGCCGGAATGGCGCACCCGCACGCTCGATCCCGGTCTGCTCAACGTCCTCAAGATCCATCGGCCGGGGCCGGCGCTCTATCGGCTCCCATGGCTTTATCTATTCTCCGCCGGCATTGCGAACTTCGCGATCGGCACGGCTCGCGGCGCGCTCGACGCCTTTCTGGATCGCGCCGCCTCCCGCGTCTCCGCCTGGTCGGGCCAGGTCTCGCGCGAGGATCCGGCGACGGTCGCCGCCGCCGCCCGCCTCGATGCCGAGATCGATCTTGTCGAGGCGAGCTTCCGCCGGAACGTGGCGATCCTTCAGGATCATGTCGCGCGCGACGTGGTGATCGGGCAAGGCGAGGCCATGCGCCTGCGCGTTCAGCTCACCTCGTCTGTGCGGCGGCTGGCGGCGCTGGTCGACGACTTCATGATGCTGCTGGGCGCGCGCGGCATCGATCGGTCATCGCCGGTCACACGGGCGTGGCTGGATCTGTGCGCCGCCCGCGCCCACCCCGGCAACGATCCGGCCGCGTCGCTGGCGGGCAGCGGCGCGGCGATGATCGGCTGCCGCGGGCAGGCCTGACGGTAGCCTGCGTCAGCCGTCGACGCCCAGGATCGCGCCGCTTGTCGGCACGCCGCTGCCGGCGCTGACGAGGATGTTGGCCACGCCGGCCACCTGGTTCACCGCCGTGCCGCGTAGCTGGCGCACCGCCTCGGCCACGCCGTTCATGCCGTGGATATACGCCTCGCCCAGTTGGCCCCCATGGGTGTTCAGCGGCAGCGTTCCGCCCACCTCGATATTGCCGTTCTTGATGAAATCCTTGGCTTCGCCATAGGCACAGAAGCCATACCCCTCGAGCGAGGGCAGCACCGATGGCCCGAAATGATCGTACAGGATCGCCATCTGCATGTCCTTCGGCGTCAGCCGCGCCTCGGCGTAGAGCTGGCGCGCCGTCGCCGCGCATTCGTCGCGTGGGCTGATGTCGGGGCGGTAATAGCCGGCCAGGCCGAGTACCCCGGCGGGGGAGCCTTGCGCCGCGGCGCGGATCAGCACCGGCTTCTGGCGCAGCGAGCGCGCCCTCTCCGCACTGGTCACGACGAACGCGACGCCGCCGTCGCTCTCCTGACAGCAATCGAGCAGCCGAAGCGGATCGGCAACCATGCGAGACGCCTGATGATCCTCCACCGTGATCGGCTTGCCGTAGAAGAACGCCTTCGGGTTGGTGGACGCATGCTTGCGCGCGACGACCGAATAGTTGGCGAAATCGAGGCTCGTCGCGCCGGTCTCGTGCATGTAGCGCCGCATCATCATGCCGATCATCGCCGCCGGCGTCATCAGGCCGCTGAAGCCGTGATAGGCGAACACCACATTGTCACTGGTCGGCGGCAGGCCGGACATCGGCGCGCCGAAGCGATACTCGGACCGCTCGTTCATCGCGCGATAGCAGACGATCACGTCCGCCACGCCGGCCGTCACTGCCAGTGCCGCCTGCAACAGCGGCCCGCAGGTGCCGCCGCCACCCTGCGGAATGCGGGTGAAGAATTTCAGGTCGCGCCCGCCGATGCTACGAAAAATCTCCTGCTCCGAATTATTGTCCATCGTGAACGAGGACATGCCGTCCACCTCGGCGGGGTCGATCCCCGCATCGGCGAGCGCGGCGAGCGTCGCCTCCACCGCAAGGGTCAGTTCGCTGCGCCCTGAATTCTTTGAGAATTCAGTAGCGCCGTAGCCCGCGATCGCGGCCTTGTTGCTGTAGCCGGACATGGTGGATCCTTCAGCTCAACCGGAAGCGATACGCGGCGCTGTCGCCGCGCCGCAGGAACTCGACCGAAACCGGCAGGTCGATCGCCATCGCCTCCGGCGGCGTGCCGTCCATCGCCCCCATCATGCGGATACCCTCATCCAGCGCCACGATCACGATCGGATGGGGCACGGCGAAGCCCGGCAGCGGCGGATGATGATGCACCGTGTAGCTGTGGATGCGCCCGTTGCCCGAAAGCGCCACTGGCAACCATTCGAACGATCGACAATGCGGGCAGCTGGGGCTCGGCGGATTGCGCAGCCGGCCACAGCCGCCGCACCGCTGGGCCAGCAACGCGCCTTGCTCCAGCCCGCGATAGAAGAAATCGAAATCCCGGTTCGAACAGGGCGCATTATGCCCCGGCCCGGCGACAGGTTGTTCGCCGCCGCCACTTCCGCCATATGCCATCGTTGTAGTCCAATCCTGTCGAGATACCCGTCAAACCGGCTTGCAGCGTCGAACGACATAGTCGTTCCATTGCACCTCCTGGGTCTCGCCCCAGCCCGTCACCCCCTCGAACTGCGGCGAGGTCCAGCGAGTCAGCCCGCAATGGCACAGCGCATTCTGCCAGCTGTGCCACGGATTGCTCGCGGTGATCTCGCCGACGAAGCGAAACTGGCGGCCGTCCTCCGCCACGCAGTCGATCACGTTGCGGACGGGGCGCAAGCCATCGTCAGCGCGCTCGGTTATTTTCGACAGGCTTTCCAGCCGCAGCATCTTGCCGTGGTCGTAGATCCACGCATCGCTCATCAGCTTGTCGCGCGGGATGTCGTACAGGCCGAGCCAGTCCGGCTTCAGCGCCGGATCGTCCATGCCCGATATGCAGAAGGAGAAGTCTTCGGAGAACGCGCCGTTCATCCACGTATAAGGAGGGATCTTGTGTCCTTCCTCCGGTCGCCGCTCGCCCCACGAACGATCGCGGATCGAGAGATTGTCGAAGGCATAGTCCCGCCCTTCGTAGGTGACGGAACCGACCGCCCGCATCGTCTGCTCGAAATGGCGGTCGTTCGCGCGCACGATCGGCGGCTGCACCGCCGTCTGCACCATGTCGAGCCGGAAGGCGCGATCCGGATTCTCGTAGGTGATCCGTGCCCGTTCCATCGGCTTCTCGAACGTCACCGAAAGGCCGTTCGCCAGCCTGATATTGCCCTCGGCATCGAAGATCGTGTCCGGTGTGAAGTTGCGGAAGTCGAACAGTTCCGCCGCAAGATGCTCCCGCTTGTGGCCAAAATGGGCGAACAGGCCGCCGGTGCACAGGTTCAGGTTAGGATGCGTCCAGATGTGGATGAAGCCGTGCAGGTTGGACTGCGGCTCGTAGAAGCCCCAATACCAGGTTTCGGTCATCTCGTGATGCTTCTCGGGCTGGTTGCGCCCGTGATAGAAGTCGTCCTGATCGGTCGCCTTGCCGAAGCCGCGACTGCTCTTGGTCCACTCGATCGTGTCAGACATCCGTTTCTTTGCCTCCTATCACCGCATCCAGCACGGCGATCTCATATTTCGGAATGTAGATGGTGCCGGCCACCGAAAGGGCGACGTCCGTCACCTGCGGCAGCAGCAGGGAGTTCAGCGAACCGAGGCACGCGATCATGTTGCGCACTTCCGTCCACACGCCGAAATAGCGGCCGCCGCGCGCATCGAAGCGGAAACCCGATTCCGCCTCATACAGCGCGATGAAGCGATCCCAGCAGCCGATCTGCTCCATGAACGGGCGGAACATCACCAGATCCTCGACCGGATCGCCGATGTGGCTGAACTCCCAGTCGAGCACCGCCATCAACCTGTCGCCGCTCATCAGCAGGTTGTGGAAACCGAAGTCGCCATGCACCCGACAGGCAGGCCGGCCGGCGAGATCGTCGAGATGGGTTTCTAGCCAGGCGAGGCCCAGGCTCAGCCCCGGATGGGGCGCGCGCTCGCGCTCGCGCATGCGGCGGCGCAGATCGGCGATCTCCTCGCGCAGCACGGCCCGTACGTCCGCGCCCGGGCGCGCCGTCTCGCGGTGCAGCAGCGCTAGCGCCCGCGCAAAGGCGTCCGCCCACGCCGCGCGTCCGGCCGCATCCTCCGGCACGACCTGATTGGCGGGCTTGGCGGCGACATGGCCCACCGCCATGAAGGCAGCGGCGAACGGCCCGGTATCCGCTTCCAGCCAGAGCGGCTCGGCCACCGGCATGCCCAGCCCGAACACCTCCTGCAGCACGGCATATTCGCTGGCGACGCTGGATCCGGTCGGCAATCCGTAGCCGTCCTTGCGGATCACGATGGTGCCTTCGCCCTGTCCTTCATCCAGCCGGACGATGTAGGTCTCCTTCGAATAGCCGCCCATCAGCCGCTCGACTGATCGCACAACCGTCTTCTGGTCCGGGAAGCGCTCAGCCAGGTAGGATTGCAGACGCGGCGCGGTGATGTAGATCGCTCCGCCTCCCTCCTCGTCCCGCGCGCGATCGCCCCTTCCGCCTTGATAGGTGCTGCGCGTGCCGGCGCTCACCACCGGATCCATTGGCGAATGATAGGATACCAGGAACTCACGCAGATGCCGCACCACGGCGGCGTCGTCCGCCACGGCGGGGTCGCCCGCCTCGATCAGGGTGGCAAGGGCCGCGCCTACGCCTGCCTGCCAATCGTCCTGCCACGTGCGCGCAGCCGGCGCTGCGTTGGCCGCCCCCGCCGCCGCCTGCAGGCTAGCCGTCAGCACGGATTCAGCCTCACGGACATCACGCAAATGCGCCTTGTCATAGCCGCTCCGTGCCAGTTCGTAGCCGATCGCCGTCACCGCCATATGCGCTTCCGTCAGCAGATCACCGTCGAGGATGTTGGAGGCGACCAGCCGCTTGAGGAAACCATGGGTCGCGGTAACGACTTTGTGCCCGATCTCGTCCATTGCGTCCTTCTGTTCCTGTCAGATTGCTAGGCGCGGCGGCGTCACGCGGTCGCGACGCGGCCGCTCGCCCCGCGCCTCATCACGACCGTCAGGCCAGCGAAGGACAGGGTCGCCAGCCCCAGCGACGCCGCGCAGAGCATGAACGGCAGCGCATAGCCGCCTGTCAAATCGAACAGCACGCCCGCCGCAGGGCCATAGCCGAAAATGAAGGGCAGCTTCACCATGAAGCTGTAGCCCATCGCCCGGCTAACGCCGTTCGCGCCGAACAGCGCGCCCAGCGCCGCGCCATGCAACGCCATCATCGGCGAGCAACACATCCCGAGGATCGCCACGACCGCGAACATGGCCGGGCCATCGACCAGCAGCAGCAGCCACCACATGCACGCCTGCGTGGCGGCGCTCAGCACCAGCGCCGGCGCCGAACCGAGCCGGTCCACGATCCAGCCGAAGAACAGGGTGCCGAGCAGCCCTGCCCCCGCATAGGTGGATATCAACCCCGCCGCCGTTCCAAGCGAATGGCCACGCCCCATGCCGAACGGCACGATGTGAACCATGAAGACCACTCCGGTTCCCGCCATCAGCGCGATGCCCAGCGCCTCCAGCCAGAAGCCGGGATGCGCCAGCGGCGACGGGCCGGGCGCGGCCGCGCGCGGAGCACCGTTGGCAGGCGCGGCCTTCCGCCCGATGGCCGACGCCGTACCGGGCGGCCATTCCCGCACCAGAGCGGCGACGAGAGGGATCAGGGCGAGGGATACCGCACCCATGCCCAGCAAAACCGCCGTGCGCCCGACGGCCGGCAGGATGATGCCGATCAGATAGGGCGCCACGAACAGGGCGACGGGCAGGTTGACGAGGCTCAGCACCTTGCCGCGCCCTGTATCCACCCAGCGGGTGACGAGCGTGACCGGCGCCAGGATCGCCGCCAGCACCATGCCGGTACCGACCATGCCGTAGCAGAGCAGCGCGACACCATATCTGTCGGTGACGGCGAGCAGCAGATAGGCCGAACCGCTCAGCCCCACGCCCGCGATGATGATGTCGCGGACTCGATATCGCTGGAGCAGGCCGCCCGTCAGCGGCGCAAGGACGCCGGTCGCCAGCGTTATCATGCTTATGCCGGCGGCCGCGGCGGCGCGGCTCACGTCCAGATGTGCCTGGTTGGCGGCGAGCAGCGGCCCGAACGATCCGTAGCCGAGACCGAGGACCATGTTCTGCGCCAGGAAGCACATCAGCATCGTCTGAAAACGGCCGGCGACTGGCCGTTCCGATCCGCTGTCCGGCTTCGTTGCGGCCATGTGGATGCCCTCTCTGCTTGTCGGCCGGATCATAGGGTCTGCGCCCACTCCGCCCATCACACGGCACGCAATCGCGCATGCCTGTCGGCGCACCGGGATTTCACGCTCGTCGCCGGCTGATTATCAGGAGGGGCATTTCAGGAAGGAACCACGCTTGGCCCAACAAGAAAGACGCCCGCTCGACGACAGCACGGGCGGGCAGGATTGGTCGCCCGAATCGGTCATGCTCTCGCGCCTGCTCGCCGAACGCTACAGCTGCCGCAGCTACAGCCCGCAGCCGGTGCCGCGCGCGACGATCGCGCGGATGCTGGAAATCGCCCAAATGTCCGCCTCCTGGTGCAACTCCCAGCCCTGGCAGGTGATCGTCACCGAGGGAGAGGGGACCGAGCGGTTCCGCAAGGCGCTGTTCGAACGCGCGCTCGCCGATGCGTCGACCGGCGGCGGAGCCGAACTCGCGCCGGACTTCGCGTTCCCGGAGGTCTATCGCGGCGTCTACAAGGAGCGGCAACGCGAGGTCGGCTGGCAACTCTACGAGAGCGTGGGCATCGCTTATGGCGACAGGGCTGCTTCCGGGAAGCAGGCGCTGGAGAATTTTCGACTGTTCGGCGCGCCGCATGCGATGATCGTCACGTCGCCGCGCGATCTCGGCACCTATGGCGCTATCGACAGCGGCCTCTATGTCGGCACGGTCCTGCTCGCAGCGCAGAGCCTCGGCCTGGGCATGATCCCACAGGCGGCGCTTGCCGCCTACGCGCCGCTCATGCACGCGCACTTCGCCATCCCGGACGATCGCATGATCGTGCTGGGAGCGTCCTTCGGCTACCCGGAGCAGGCCCACCCCGCGAACAGCTTCCGCTCTCGCCGTGCCTCCATCGAAGATGCGGTACAGTGGATCGATGAATGAGCGTAGCCTCCGATCCGGCTTGGGCCGGATCGGAGCGTGCCTCAGTCGTGCCGCATCGCCCGTATGAAATCGACACTGTTGCCCGTCTCCACCAGACGAGCCTCGCCGACGATCCGCGACCAGCCAGCCGCCGAGCCGAAACTCAGCTGCCATCGCTTCAAACGCCGGACATAGAGCGACAGATCGTGCTCGCGGGTGATCCCGATCGCGCCGTGGGCGGCATGGGCTATCGCACAGACCGTCGTTGCGCTTTCGTCGGCGACGGTCTTGGCAATGGCGGCGTCGAGACGCGACGGCGCGTCCTGCCGGCCGGTCAGGCCGATTCGGGCGGCGACATCGGCCATCGCGACGGCTTCTGCCAGCATGCTCATCTGCTGCTGGATCGCCTGGAACTTGCCGAGCGGCCGGCCGAACTGCTGACGGTCGTTCACGTGCGCCATGGTCATCTCGAGCACCCGCGCCATCGCGCCCGCCATCGTAGCGGCGGTGAGCGCGGCCGCCCAGGCGAATAGCGCATCCTCCGGCAGCTCGACGACGAGCAGCGGCGCGGCGGTGGGGTCCAGCCGCGCGGCGACGATGCCGAAGCCATCCGGTGCGGCATCTCCCTGCATGAGAGGCCGAACAGACGCCTGCTTACCCTGCTGCACGAAGGCGTGCGTCGCGCCGGCCAGGGCCGGGGCGATCAGCGATCGAGGCCGTCCTTCCTGATCTGCCGGCCACAGCAGGACCGGCGTCGTAACAGGAAGCGCCTTGCCTGCGCGCGCGACCAGGGCACGCGCCACCATCGTTTCACCGAGCGCGACCGGCAGCAGGGCGCCCCCGGCGGCGAGCAGCAATGGCACGACATCGGCCAGCGAAAGGCCGACGCCGCCCGCCGCCTCCGGCACCAGCGCATCGACGAAGCCCGAGCCGTCGATCTCGACCCAGGACGCGACTTCGCCCGCCGATTCGGACGCTCGAACCATCTGCGCTGTCGAAATTCGCTCAAGCAGCCGCTTGAACGGGTCGAGAAGGGCATCATCCATGTCCATCAGCGTAGCCCCAGTCCGCGCGCGATCATCCCGCGCAGGATCTCCCGCGTGCCGCCACGCAGCGAATACGCGGGGGCTACCTGCGAGACGAAGGCGAGCGTGCGCAGCAGCTCGTCCGTAACCGGCACCTCGGGATGCGCCGCCAGCGCCTCCGCGATCGCGACGGGTATCTCCTGTTCTAGCGCGGTGCCGATGTCCTTGATCAGCGCCGCCTCGATGACCGGCGATTCGCCCGCCGCCAGCCGGGCCGTCACCGCGATCGACATCTCCCGCAGCACGGCCATGCGCGCCAGCAGGCGGCCGAGCACGGCGAGGCCGGCATGGGCATCCGGCACGCCACGCAGATGGTCGGCCCAGCAATCCAGCAGGACGATGCTGGAGTAGATGCGCTCAGGCCCGCTACGCTCGAAGGCCAGCTCGGCGTTCACCTGCGCCCAGCCCGCCCCCTCCTGCCCCACCAGCGCGTCCGCCGGCAGATGGACGTCGTCGAAGAACACCTCGTTGAAATGCGAGTCGCCCGTCAGATCGACGATCGGCCTGATGTCGATCCCCGGCAGGCTGAGATCGATGATGAACTGCGAGAGGCCCTTCTGCCGGTCGTCCGACGTGCCGGACGTTCGCACCAGCGCGATCATGTAATGCGACTTGTGGGCGTATGTCGTCCAGATCTTCTGGCCGTTGAGCGTCCAGCCGTCCTCGCCACCGATGGCGCGGGTGCGCACGCTGGCCAGATCCGACCCCGCATTGGGCTCGCTCATGCCGATGCAGAAGAAGATCTCGCCGGCGCACATGCGCGGCAGATAGTGGCGTCGCTGCGCCTCGGTGCCGTAATGCAGCAGCAGCGGGCCGGACTGGCGATCGCCGATCCAGTGCGCGGCGACGGGCGCGCCCGCGGCGAGGAACTCCTCCACCAGCACGAAGCGGGAGAAGGCATCTGCGCCGCCGCCGCCATATTCGCGTGGAAGGGTAAGCCCCAGCCAGCCCCTCGCGGCCACTGCCCGGCTGAAATCCGCATCGAAACCGGACCAGCTGCGCGCCCGCGCATCGGCCGGCCGCCCGGCCATCTGCTCCGCCAGAAAGGCCTTGACCTGCGGACGCAGTGCTTCCGCCCCGGCCGGGATATCCGCATGCGAGAAGCTGTCGAGAAGGCCGGCCATTGCAACTCCTATCCTCATCGAGGCCATAGCGGCTATCGCGGCGGCGTTGCGTGCTCCGATTGTGAACGACATTTAGCCTCCAGCCGCACAGCCCGCGGCAAGCGTCGTTTCCATCCTCACATTGGCCGATCGGAGGCGTCAGGTGAGACCGCCATGTCATTGACAGCGCGCGTCCGGTGACAAACGGTGGCGTTTCGCGCCGGATCAGGAGTCCGCGCCTCCGACGGATGATCGCCCTATGCTAGCGAAGTTGAGAGAAGACGAGCCCGACCCCGCCCCGGTCGCGGCCGCGAAACCCAGCGTCGTCACCACCACCGTCGCGGTCCTCCGGCTGCTGGCCTCGACCGAGCGGCCTATCGGGGTGAACGCGATCGCCCGCGAGCTCTCCCTCGCGCCAAGCTCATGCTTCAAGATCCTCAAGCATCTCCATGCCGAGGATTTCGTCGACTTCGATACGCTGACGAAGGGCTATTCGCTGGGCAGCGGCGCGATTTCGCTGGCCCGCAACGCGCTCGATCCGCTGAAGGCCTTCTCGATCGTCCGGCCGCGGCTGGAGCAGACCGCAAGCTCCTACTCGATGGCGATTGGCTTCTGGCGCCGGGTGAGGGGAGCGCGCATCGTACTCGCCGGTTTCATCGAAGGTGATAGCCCGATGCGGATCCACATGTCGGTCGGCCAGCGCCTGCCGATGCTGATGGGCGCGGTGGGTCGGGCGATCGCGGGCGAACTGGACGTACCGGAGCAGGATCTTCGCGAGGAATTCGGCCGCCTGCGGTGGCAGGTGCCACTGACGTTCGAGGAGTATCTGGCGCAGGTGCGGGAGGCGCGGACGCAGGGCTTCGCCGTCGATCGGGACAATTTTGCGACCGGCGTTACCACTGTGGCGGTGGCGATCCGGGATGCTAACGGGGCGGTGCGCTACGGGTTCTCCGGCATCATGTTCTCCGGCCAGCACGATGCGGAGACGATCGCCCGCGCCGGGCAGGATTTCATCGCCCTGGCGGACTGGGCTTCGTCCCGCCTGATCGCTGCTTGACCGCGTGACCGATCCGGCGCGACATATCGCGATAATCCGGGCCGTTCAGGCAAGCTGGAGCGATCCGGACGTGGAGTCCTTCGTCCGTCTGTTTACCTCCGACGGCACGTTCGAGGATGTGGTCTACGGGATCCGCGTGAAGGGGCGCGAGGCGCTTCGCGCGCATGCCGCCCGCGTAAAGAAGCACAGCGCCGATCTGCGCATCGATATCGTCACCTGCGACGCGACCGAGCGAACCGGCGTGGCGGAATGGCGGCTTTCACACAGCTTCGTCGGTAATTTCGACGGTGTCGACTGCACGGGGACACCCATCGCGATCCGTGGCCTGTCGCTCTACGAGTTCCGCGACGGGCTGATCGCGCGCGCGACCGACTATTGGAACTATATGGAGATCGTCCGCGCCGTCGGCGTCCTGCCCCGCGAACTACGCGCGTACCGGCAGGCCTGAGCCGCTCAGCCGCGCTCTACACCCCAAGCGGCCAGGGCTGTCACCTTGTCCCGCTCGATCGGTGCCGGCGCCCATTGTACCGCGCCGGGCGTGGCCGAAAAGCGCGGGGCGGGAACCGGCATTGTCGCGCCGGCGACCTGCGTGAAGGTGCCGCGCGCCACATTGTGCGGATGTCCGGGCGCTTCCTTCAGCGACAGCACCGGCGCGAAGCAGACATCGCTATGCTCCATGATCGCGCACCACTCGTCCCGCGTCCTGCCCGCGAAGACATCCCGCAGGATCTGCTTGCGCACGGGCCACTCCGCTTTGTCCATCTGCGCGCCGGCAAGGCGATCTTTGGTGCCGGTCATGTCGAGCAGCATCGCGTAGAATTGCGGTTCGATCGACCCGATCGCGATCCATCTGCCGTCGGCGCAGCGATAGGTGTCATAGAAAGGCGCGGCGCCGTCCAGCAGATTGGCCTCGCGTCGATCCTCCCACGTGCCGCCCGCGAGCATCCCGTAGAACAGGGAGACGAGATAGGCGGCGCAATCCGTCATCCCCACATCCACGACCTGCCCCTCGCCGGTGGAGCGGGCATGGAGCAGCGCGGCGAGCATACCCGACACGAGGAACATCGCGCCCCCGCCATAGTCCGCCGCGAGGTTCAGAGGGGCGATCGGCTTCTCGGCCGTGCCGATCGCGTGCAGCGCGCCGGTGAGGGCGAGATAGTTGATGTCGTGCCCGGCGGCATGAGCATAAGGGCCATACTGCCCCCAGCCGGTCATGCGACCGTAGACCAGACGCGGATTGCGGGCGAGCACGACTTCCGGGCCGAGGCCCAGACGCTCCATCACGCCGGGCCGATTGCCCTCAAACAGCAGTTCGGCATGTTCGGCCAGCCGCAGGCATTCGGCGACGGCCTCAGGCCGCTTCAGATCGAGCTCGATCGTCTTGCGGCCCCGCGCGTCGAAGCGCTCGGGCTTCGGGTCCGGCGCGCCCGGGCGCTCGACGCGCAGCACATCCGCGCCGAGATCGGACAGGAAAGTGCCGGCGAACGGACCGGGGCCGAGGGCGGCGAACTCCAGCACCTTCACGCCGCTCAACGGCCCGCTTGCGGTCTTCGTCATCGGATATCCTTTCATGCCGCTCAGCGGCCGGTGAATTGTGGGCGGCGCTTTTCGCGGAAGGCCGCGATACCCTCGCGGAAATCTTCGCTGGCGCCCGCCTCACGCTGCGCCGCGCGCTCCATGGCGAGCGTTTCGGAAAGGGTTGAGTCCAGCGCCGCGCGGACGCCGCGGCGGATAAGCGCATGCGCCCGCGTCGGCCCCCTGGCGAGCCGATCGGCGATCGCCGCCACGCGATCCGCCAGGGCATCGTCCTCAACCACTTCGTAGACCATGCCCCATTCGGCCGCCTTCTCGGCCGAAAGGCGTTCGGCCAGCATCATCATTGCCTGAGCCCGGGCGCGGCCGATCAGGCGCGGCAGCAGCCACATGCTGCCGGCATCCGGCACCAGGCCCGCATTGACGAACGCCTGCAGGAAGAAGGCCGAGCGCGCCGCCACAACGATGTCGGCCGAGAGCGCGATCATGCATCCCGCACCTGCGACTGCGCCATGCACCCCTGCGACGATCGGGATCGGCAGATCGAACATCCGCTCGATCAGCGGATTATAATATTCCTCCAGCACCTGTCCGGCATCGAACCCGGCGGAGCCGGCCGGCGACCCGCCCGAGCTGAGATCGGCGCCGCTGGAAAACCCGCGACCTGCGCCGGTGATGAGCAGCACCCGTGCCGCGTCGTTCCCGCGGATCACGTCGAGGGCGTCGATGAACTCGCCGAGTAGCGCGCGGCTGAGCGCGTTCAGCGCCGCCGGCCGGGCGAGAGTGAGACGCGCGACGCCATCCGCCACGTGCAGCCTTATGTTCTCGTATGACATGCACAGGCTCCGGTCAGCGGGAGAGACAGCCGCCGTCCGCGGCGAGGACATGGCCACAGCTGTGGCTGGCCGCGCCGGAACTCGGCCGGGGCGCCGCCCCGGCGATTCCGTCCACGCGGCCGGAGCGGCCGTTCACGCTCATGCCGCCGCCGGTAACGAGCGCCACCTTGCCCGAAAGCCTGTAACCTTCCATCCGCTGCTCCTCGTCCGGTTTCCGACGGCATAGCGCGGACGCGCTGGAGCGGCTTGTCTGATGAAGGCAGAGGAACTGCGCGTACCGGCAAACGCAGGCTCGCGGAGGGCATATATCAACCACGCTCATTCGCGCGATCATCCACGGACAAGAAGACGGCGGCGCGGCTCTGCTAATCAGGCATATCGCCCCGTGCTCGCGGGCCGGCCGCGCCCGGCTGCCAGAACGCCGCCGCCAGAACGAAGGTCAGCTTCATCATGACGAAATCGGTAACGACGCTCGACGACAAATATGTGCAGCCGGCCGGCCGAGTCTTCATGTCGTCCAATCAGGCGCTCGTGCGGTTGCCGCTGGATCAGGCGCGGCGGGATCGCGCCGCCGGGCTGGCGACGACGGGCTATATCTCGGGCTACCGCGGCTCTCCGCTGGGCGTCTACGATGCCGCGCTATGGGGCGCGCAGGCGCTGCTTGACGAGCATGACGTCCGCTTCGAGCCGGGGCTGAACGAGGAGCTGGCTGCCACCGCCATTCGCGGCACGCAGGAACTCGCGTGGTTCGGCAAGTCGCGTTTCCAGGGAGTGTTCGGCCTGTGGTACGGCAAGGGCCTGGGTGTGGACCGCGCGTGCGAGGCGCTGAAGCTGGGCAATCTGGAGGGCTCTTCCGCGCTTGGCGGCTATCTGGCCGTGGCAGGCGACGACCATGGCGGCAAATCCTCGGCCAGCGCGCACCAGTCCGAACACACCCTGATCGCCGGCTTCCTGCCGGTGCTCTATCCGTCAACGACGGCCGAGATCCTCGAATACGGCCTCTACGGCTGGGCGCTGTCGCGCTACAGCGGCCTCTACGTCGGGCTGAAATGCATCACCGATACGCTCGATCTCAGCGCGTCGGTGGACCTGCCCGACATCCATCGCGCGTTCGCAACGCCGGACTGGACGCTGCCTCCCGAAGGGTTGAACCTGCGTCGTAACCTGCCGCCGCTGGTGCAGGAGGACTGGGTCGTGAACAAGCGGCTGCCGGCGGCGGCTGCCTGGGTGCGGGCAAATCCGCTCGACCGGGTCGCGGTGGAGAGCGACCGGCGCACGCTGGGCATCGTGGCGGCGGGCAAGGCTTTCCTCGATGTGCGGCAAGCGTTGCAGGACCTCGGCCTGGACGACGCGCGATGCCGCGAACTCGGCATTCGCGTCTACAAGCCGGCCCTGATCTGGCCGCTGGAGCCGGCGGCGGCGACCGCCTTCGCCGGAGGACATCGAGCGCTGCTGGTGGTCGAGGAAAAGCGGCCGGTGATCGAGGATCAGCTTGCCCGCATGCTGTACGCGGTCCCGTCCGACCGGCGGCCGGCGATCATGGGCAAGCAGGATCTGGCCGGCGCGGCGCTGCTGCCTTCGGTCGGCGAGCTCACCCCGGCGCTGGTCCGCAAGGCGGTTCGCGCCGCGCTGAACCAGATCGATCTGGCGGACGAGGGCGCGGAACAGCGCTATGCCCGGTTCCACGATCTGGAAGGACAGGCGCTTACCATCGGCGGCACGAAATATCGGCCGGCCTTCTACTGTTCGGGCTGCCCGCACAATACGAGCACGAAGATCCCGGAGGGCAGCATCGCCATCGCGGCGGTGGGCTGTCAGGGGCTGGCCGCCTATGTGATGCCCGAGCGCCGCACGATGCAGCCGGTCGGCATGGGCGCAGACGGCATGCCCTGGGTCTCGGTCGCGCCGCTGACGGAGCGCGAGCATATCTTCCAGAACATGGGCGACGGCACCTATTCGCATTCCGGCGTGCTGGCGATCCGCGCGGCGGTGGCGGCGAAGGTGAACATGACCTTCAAGCTGCTCTACAACGATGCGGTGGCGATGACCGGCGGGCAGCCGGTGGAAGCGCAGCTGACCCCGCGCGACATGGTCAACCAGCTCGTCGCCGAGAACGTCTCGCCGGTCATCTTCGTGTCCGACGATCCGGAGAAGTGGCGCGACGCCGGCCTGCCGGCCAGCGTGGAGGTGCATCACCGCGACGATATGGACGCGCTCCAGCGGATGCTGCGCGAGCGGCAGGGCGTGTCGGCGATCGTCTACGAGCAGACCTGCGCGACCGAGAAGCGCCGTCGTCGCAAGCGCGGCACCTTTCCCGATCCCGACAAGCGCGTCTTCATCAATCCCGAGGTCTGCGAAGGGTGCGGCGACTGCTCGGTGCAGTCCAACTGCGTCTCGATCCAGCCGCTGGAGACGGAGTTCGGCCGCAAGCGCCAGATCGATCAATCGACCTGCAACAAGGATTACAGCTGCGTCAAAGGCTTCTGCCCGTCCTTCGTCACCGTCACCGGCGCCAGGATCGCCACCCGCAGCAGCGGCGATCCGCAGCAGCTCGATCGTCTGATCGCGGCACTGCCGACGCCGGCGGTGCTGCCGATCGACGAGCATGGTCATAACATGCTCGTGGCGGGGATCGGTGGCACGGGCGTGCTGACGGTGGGCGCGCTGCTCGGCATGGCGGCGCACCTGGAAGGCAAGGGCTGCACCGTGCTGGACCTGACCGGCATGGCGCAGAAAGGTGGCGCGGTGACGAGCCACATCCGCACCGGGCCATCGCCGGACGGTATCTACACGTCGCGCCTGGGGATCGGCACGGCGGACCTGATCCTCGCGTGCGATATGATCGTCGCTACGGCGGCGGAGGTGTTGCGGACGGTGAAACCGGGGCGAACGGTGGCGATCGCGAACCGCGACGTGACACCCACCGGCGAGTTCCAGACCAATCGCAAGATGGACCTGGGCGGCGAGGCGCTGGAAGCGACGATACGGGATGCGCTGCGTGGCGGTCCGTTCATGCCGTTCCACGCCACCCGCCTCGCCACCGACCTGACCGGGGACAGCATCGCCACCAACGTGATGATGATGGGCTATGCGGCACAGCAGGGCCTGCTGCCGGTCTCGATCGAGTCTATCGAGGAGGCGATCCGGCTGAACGGCACGTTCGTGAAGGGTAATCTGCGGACCTTCGCGCTCGGCCGACTGGCGGCCCATGCGCCGGAGGAACTGGCGCGCGCCGTCGCGGGCAAGCCGGACGCGCCTTCGATCGACACGCTGGACGCGCTGCTAGACAGCCGCGCGACGCTGCTTACCGCGTACCAGGACAAGGCCTATGCCGACAGCTATCTCGGCTTCGTCCGCGAGATTGAGCGGGCGGTGGCCGGCAAGGCGCTGGATGGCGGCGACCTGCTGGTGCGGGAGGTGGCACTGACGCTGGCGCGGCTGATGGCCTATAAGGATGAGTATGAGGTCGCCCGGCTGCACGCCGATCCGCAGTTCATGAAACGGCTGCGCGAGCAGTTCGACGGCGATTTCAAGGTGACGTTCCATCTGGCGCCGCCGACGCTGCCCGGCAGGGACGCCAGCGGGCGACCGCGCAAGCGCGCTTTCGGGCAGTGGATGCTCCCCGTCTTCAAGGTGCTCCAGAAGTTCAAGGGCCTACGTGGAACCGCCTTCGATCCATTCGGCTACACGGCGGAGCGGCGCATGGAACGGCGCCAGATCGAGGACTATCGCGCGCTGATTCGCGAGATCGTCTCTCGGGTGGACCAGCGGCGGCTCACCACGGCGGTGGAGCTTGCCGGAGCCGCTTACGACATACGCGGCTACGGTCCGGTGAAGGATGCATCGGTGGAGGAGTATGAGCGCAACCGCCGCGATCTCCTCGCGGCGTTCGAGGCGCCTGCCGAGGTCGTGAAACCGGTGGCGGCCACGGTGGCCTGAAACGTGCCAGTCTCTCGCGGCGACGCTGCGAGGCGTTCGCGGACGAAGCCAGCCAAAAGCCGGTAACATGGACGTGCGCTGCCCCGCACAGATGGTGCGGGGTTTGAGCGGGCGTCGCATCCCGCTCCCTCCACCGCTTGTATCGGGCCGGTTTTCTGCGGGTTAGCGGACCCGGTCAGACACTGGAGACCGCACGCTCTCTCCGCCACATCGGCGGCAACGCCCCTTCCGCTGCAACTGGCACTGCGCGGCCATATCAATGAGATTTGCTGTTGACGGGCTATTCCCTGTGGTGAATAGTCATTCTCGAAAACGCAGATTCTTATCGCTCCCTGCATAGTCTGGGCGTTTCGAGCCGATTTTTGCCCATGCTCGAACAAGAGGCGACGGATCTCCGGGGTTCGGTACGGTCTGATTATATCTCGATATGGCATGGCGCCGGGAGCAACCCGGCCCGATCACGCAGGAGAGACTGATGCAGCGGCTCTATTCCAGCACCGGAACGAACCCGGCGGATGCCCGCAGGAACTGGGCGGAAATGTCCCGGCGCGAATTCTATGATGGCGATCTCGACATGCCTACCGGCGAGGCTTCCGACATCGTGTTCGAGAAGGCGCTGCGCTATCCGATTTCGCTGACGCACCTCGTCACGCGTGCGGCCATGTCATATCGGCGCTCGTCCCAGCATATCCGCAGCAACAAGGTGGGCTTCCGCGTCATCTGGTTCGTCAAGCAGGGATCGCTGAAGATCGTTCGCGCGCAGGGCGCCTGCACGATCAACGCGGGCGAGGCCGGCATCCTCGATTCGAACGTGCCGTTTTCGGCGACCTTGCAGAATGACGGGCTGTCTCCCCACGAATCCTATCAGGCGATCGTGCCGCCCGACATGTTCCTCGGGCACCTGCAGGAAGCCGACAAGTTCACCGGCGCGTTCAGCCTGCAAACGCCCGAGGGCAGCATCATCCAGCGACTGCTTGAACTGCTTGTCGAGGATGGCGAACGGCTTAGCCGGCAGGCCGCCAAGCCCCTGGTCGAGAGCCTGCTTGAGGCGATCGCCGACAATCTGCGCGCGCGCAACCTCGATATGCCGAGGCGCCAGCGGCTGGTGGATCGCCGCCTGATGGATATCGAGAACTACATCCTGATGAACCTCACCGATCCCGATTTGTGCTATGACAAGGTGGCGTCAAGCTGCGGCATCTCGCCGCGCTACCTCTGCTATGTGCTGAAGGCCAACAACACGTCCTTCTCCGAACTGTTGTGGAAGAATCGCTTGCCTAAGGCACGGGACTGGCTGGTGGCGCCCAGCACCCGCGACTATCCGATCCACGAGATCGCCTATATGTCCGGCTTCAAGAGCGCGGCTCATTTCAGCCGCATGTTCAAGACGACCTATGGCTGCCCGCCGCGCGAATATCGCGCCGCCCATATGGAACCGTCCATGGAGGCGATCGAACTGGAGAGCGCGTGGGATCGGACGCACCAGCTGGAGGCGGCCTGATCCGGGGAGTGCAGGACCGGACAATCGCCGGTGCCGGCTTCGGCAACGCAGACGGCCCGTAACGCGCTACGGTCCCGCCGGTCCGACACTAGTGAGGTCGCCGTGGTGAGTGCCGCCAGTATCGATCCGATGTGGGCCTGGGGGGACGCGGCGGATCGGCCGCGCCTGCTGCACACGATGCTGCGCGTGCGCGACGTGGATGCGAGCCTGCGGTTCTACCGTGATGGTTTGGGGATGGCCCTGCTGGACCGCTACGACTTCGATAAGGGTCGTTTCTCGATCCTGTTCCTCTCCTTCGCCGGCTATCGTGACGGGCCGGCCGCCATAGAGCTGACGTGGAATTGGGACCGCTCCGAGGATTATTCGCACGGATCGGGCTATGGTCACATCGCCATCGGCGTGCCGGATGTCGCCGCCATGTACGATCGTCTGGCGGACCATGGCGGCACGCCGGGAAGCGCGCCGAAGGCGATGATGGAAGGCGCGCCACTGCTCGCCTTCGTCAAGGATCCGGATGGGTATGCGATCGAGCTGATCCAGACCCGGCGGGCGATCGCAGCCTGATGGCGGCACGCGCCCGCCCGCACGACGAGGCGCTGATCGAGGGTTTGAGAGCGATCGTGGGCGATCGGGGCCTGGTGACCGGCACCGACGTAAGGGCGCGCTCCTGCGATCCCTTCCGCCCGGTGCCGCCGCTGGGCCCGGCCATCGTCCGTCCCGCCTGCACCGAAGACGTGTCTCGCATCCTGTCCTTTTGTCAGGCGCGCGGGCAAGGCGTGGTGACGCACGGGGGGCGCACCGGCGTGGCAGGCGGCGCTTATGCCGATGCGGACGACATCGTGCTGTCGCTTGAGCGGATGAACCGGATCGAGGAGGTCGATCCGGTCGGGCCGTGCATGACGGTGGAGGCCGGGGTAACGATCGAGGCGGTGCAGAACGCGGCTGCCGAGCGTGATCTGCTGTATCCGGTGGATTTCGGCGCGAAGGGCAGCGCCACGGTAGGCGGCAGTATCGCCACCAACGCGGGAGGCAATCGCGTCGTGCGCTGGGGCATGACGCGCGCCAACGTGCTCGGCATCGAAGCCGTGCTGGCCGACGGCACGGTGGTGAGCGCCATGAACCGGCTGGTGAAGAACAATACGGGCTACGATCTGAAGCATCTCTTCATCGGGTCCGAAGGAACGACCGGCATCGTCACGCGCGCCGTACTGAGGTTGGTGGCGGCGCCGTGCAGCCAGCATGTCGCGTTCGTGGGGCTGGCGGGTTTCGCCGCCGTGCTCGACCTGCTCTCGCGGGCGCGCCGCCTGCCGGCGCTGTCCGCCTTCGAAGTGATGTGGCAGGATTATTACGTCCTCGTCGCCGGGCATGATGCGACCCGCATGCCGATCGACACGCGCTTCCCGTTCTGCGTGCTGGTCGAGACGATGGGCTATGATGCGGAGACGGACGCCGTCTTGTTCGACCGCTTCCTCGAAGGCGCCTATGCGGCGGGCGTGATCGGTGACGCCGTGATGGCCAATTCCGGCCAGCAGGCGGCGGACCTGTGGCGCGTGCGCGAGGGCTCCGAGATCATCGTGCGCGCGATGAGCCCGTTCGTCTCCTTTGACATCAGCGTCGATATCCGGCGAGCCGAAGCATTCGTCGCGGAGGCGCGGGCGGCGTTGGAAGAACGCTTCGCGCGCGTCCGCACGGTCACCTTCGGTCATCTGGGCGATAACAACCTGCACCTCGGCATCCACATCGGACCCGATACGGCCGCGCGGGAGATCGAGATCGAGCACTGCGTGTATGGGGTCGTCGGCGAGTTCGGCGGCGCGCTTACGGCGGAGCATGGTGTCGGTCGGTTGAAGCGTGCTTTCCTGCCCGGGCATGTCTCTCCGGGGGCATTGGACGTCATGCGACGTGTCCGCTCGGCGCTCGATCCGGATCATGCGCTCAACCGAAAGGTGCTGTTTTGAACCTGGCGACATCCACGAAGGCGTTTGAGCCGATCGTGACCGGAGACGAGACGAACCGGCTGGTCGGGGAACGCTGGCTGCCGGCGGGCACCTCGATAGGCGACGCGATCCTGCTGCACGGCGGCGGCCAGACGCGTCATGCCTGGCGCGACACCGCGCGCGTGCTCGCCGAACGCGGGTGGACGGCGATCGCCTACGATGCGCGAGGACATGGCGAGAGCGCGTGGAACCCCGACGGCGATTACGGCACGGACGGCCATGTGGCGGACCTGTTCCGCATGATCGAGGGCTGCGCGAGCCGCCCCGTGCTGATCGGTGCGAGCATGGGCGGCATGACCTCGATCACTGCATGCGGCGAGCATGCCGGCCGCTTTCGCGGTCTGGTTGCGGTGGATATCGCGCTGGCGGTCGACACCTCTGAATCCCGCCGCATCCAGGCTTTCATGAAGGCCCGGCCGGACGGCTTCGCCACGCTGGACGAGGCAGCCGACGCCGTGCAGGCCTATAATCCCGCGCGCTCTCGTCCGGCTTCGTCCGAGGGCCTGAAGCGCAACCTTATCGCGCGAGACGACGGCCGCTGGTACTGGCGCTGGGATCCCCGCCTGCTCGATCACACGCGCGATCTCGACACGTTTTCCCGGCAGCTGCGCGACGCCGCGGCCGGCATCGCGGTGCCGGCGTTGCTGGTGCGCGGACGGCGTTCCGAAATGGTCTCGGACGAGGCGCTCGCGGAGTTCAAGCGAATCGTGCCACAGCTTCGTCATGTGGACATAGCCGGGGCCAGCCACATGGTGGCGGGTGACGACAATGACAGTTTCTCGGCGGCGGTGATTGGCTTCCTCGACGATCTCGCCGCCGCTCCCTCAAGCGACGCCACCTGATCGCTTCTGCCGATGGAACCCGCAATGTCTCCAGACTATGTTGCGCAGATCGCCCGAGAGTTGAGCGAGAGCGAACGGGGGGCTCTGCTCGCGCTCCCGTTCCGCGATCGCGGCCATCTCCCCGACGAAATCTGGTGGGCGTTCCATGCGCTGCTCGACGCTGGTCTCTCCCAGACCGACGGCAATTTCTCGATGACCGCGTCGCCACTCGGCGCGGCGGTGCTCGCCTTGCTGCGCGAGCAACGCGGAACCATCGGCCGTGCCGGAGACGCCACACCAGACCAGCCGGCGGGATAGCGAACCTTGTCGCCCGCCCCGCCGATATACGCCACCGGCATCACCACGCGACAGGCCGGCCTCGCTCTGGCCGTGCTGCTGCTCACCTATATGATGAGCTACATCGACCGGACGGCGCTCGGCGTGTTGCAGGAGCCGATCAAGCACGAACTCGGCCTGTCGGACTGGCAGCTGGGTCTGCTCAGCGGGCCGGTGTTCGCGATCCTCTATTCCACCATGAGCCTGCCGGTCGCGCGGCTGGCCGAACATCATAGCCGCTCGCGCATCATCGCCGCGTGCCTGTTCTTCTGGTCGCTGATGACCCTGCTGTGCGGGCTGGCGCAGACCTATGCGCATCTGCTGATCGCGCGCGTGGGCGTGAGCATCGGCGAGGCCGGGGGCAATCCCGCCTCCCATTCGCTGATCGCCGACCTGTTTCCGCCGGAGCGGCGCGGGCGGGCGCTGGCGATCTATACGTTCGGCGTTCCGGTCGGCGCCTTTCTTGGCGCGGCGCTGGCCGGGTGGCTGGCGCATCTGTGGGGCTGGCGGGCGGCGTTCCTGGTGCTCGGTCCGCTGGGCTTCGTGCTGGTCGGCCTGGTGCTGCTGCTGATCCCACATGTGCCGCGCGGCCGCTTCGATCCGACGCCGCTCGATACGCGCCCGCCGGGCACGCTCACCGTTTTACGGCTGCTGGCGGGCAACGCGGCTTTCCGCCAGTTCGCCGCCGGTGCCTCGCTGGTGGTGCTGGTGGGCTATGGCGTGGCGGCGTTCCTGCCATCGTTCCTGATCCGCGCACACGGGCTGGAGATCGGGCAGGTGGGGCTGATCGCCGGTCTGGTGAACGGTGCCGCCGCCGGCATCGGCACCCTGTTCGGCGGCTTCGCGGCGGACCGCTACGGCCGGCGCGACGTGCGCACCTACGGGTGGATCCCCGCGGCAATGATGCTGGCCGCCACGCCCTGCTTCGTGCTGGGCTTCGCAACCGGTGGCCTCTTGCCGGCGACAATCCTGCTTATGGCCGGCACCGCCTGCATCTATACCTATATCGCCCCCACATTCGCGCAGGTGCACGCGATGGTGGATGCGCGAATGCGGGCCACGGCGGCGTCCGTGCTGTTCCTCATCATCAATCTCGTCGGCCTCGGCTTTGGTCCGCCGCTCATCGGGCTGGTCAGCGATCGGGTTTCCGCCGCCGCGTTCGACGGCGATCCGCGGCAAGGCTTCGCCGTCGCCTGCCACGAACCGGCGGCGGCGCTCGCGACCGCATGCCAGGCCGCATCGGCCACTGGCATTCGCGCCGGCATGGTGGCGATCAGCCTGATCCTGCTGTGGAGCGCGATCCACCTGTATCTCGCCGGGCGACGGCTGGCCCGTACGGGTTAGCGAGTGCGTCGACGGCGAGGCGGCACGACGCCGCCGATTACAGGGTGACGCAGATCTTGCCGAAATGCGCCTGCGCCGCCTGATGACGAAACGCGCCGGCAAGGTCCGCCAGCGGGAAGCGGCTGTCTATCACTGGCTTCAGGCCGGCGACCTCGATCGCCCGCACCATATCCCGCTGATGCTGCCGGCTGCCCACCGTAAGTCCGGTGATCCGCGCGTTCGCGCCGATCGCGTACATCGCGGCGAACTGGATCGGCTGCCGGCTGAGCGCCCCAACGAGGCTCAGACGCCCGCCGACGCGCAGGGCGGTAAGCGATTGCGCCAGATCGCCGCCGACAACCTCGACCACATGATCGACGCCGCCATCGCTGATCCTCCTGGCGGCGGCGCCCCACTTGGGGGTCTCGTTATAGTTCAGCACATGATCGGCGCCGATCGCCTTCAGCCGCTCGGCCTTCGCCTCGGACGAGGTGGTGGCGATCACCGTCGCCCCTGCGAGCTTGGCGAACTGGACGGCGAAGATCGATACCCCGCCGCTGCCCTGCACCAGCACCCGATCGCCCGGCCTGATGCCGCCCTCCACCACCAGCGCCCGCCAGGCGGTGAGCGCCGCGCATGGCAGCGTGGCCGCTTCCGCATCGCTCAGCCCGGCCGGGGCGGCCGTGAAGTCCCGCTCCGGCAGGGCGACATATTCGCTGGCGAAACCATCGACCTGATCGCCGCGCATTCGGCTCGCATGTGCGGCGCTCGGCCGCCCATCCGGCCAGTCGGGAAAGAAGGTCCCGATCACGCGATCGCCAACCCGGAAGGCGGTGACATCCGCGCCGACCTCGACCACTTCCCCTGCGCCGTCCGACATCGGCACGCGGCCGGGAGCGGCAGGCAATATCCCGGTGACGACGAGATAGTCGTGAAAGTTCAGCGACGTCGCCCGCACGCGAACGAGTACCTCGCCCGAGGCCGGACGAGGCGGATCCCGCTCGACGAAGGCGAGGGTCTCCAGCGTCGCCGGCGCGGCCAGTTCGTAACGCTTCACGTCGATCTCCTCCGATTGCCCGTCTCCGGCGAGGCTCAGGCGGCCAGCCGCCGCAGGGCGGCGTGATATTCGGTGGCGAGACGCTCGATCAGCGCGGCGGCGGGCACCACCTTATTCACGGCGCCGATGCCCTGCCCGCAGCCCCACACGTCGCGCCAGGCCTTGCGGCCGCCGCTCGCGTCGCCGAAGCTCATCTGCGATCCCGCCGTGTCCGGCAGATTATCCGGATCGAGGCCCGACTTCACGATGCTGGGTCTCAGATAATTGCCGTGCACGCCGGTGAACAACGGCGAATAGAGGATGTCGCGGGCGCTGCTTGCGACGATCATATCCTTGTAGGCCTGCTCGGCATTGGCCTCCTCGGTTGCGATGAAGGCGGAGCCGATATAGGCCAGATCTGCCCCCATGGCGCGCGCCGCGGCGATGGCGCCACCCGTGGCGATCGCCCCGGATAGGGCTAGCGGGCCATCGAACCACGCCCTGATCTCCTGCACCAGCGCGAACGGCGAGAGCGTGCCAGCGTGGCCGCCTGCCCCGGCAGCGACCGCGACGAGCCCGTCCGCCCCCTTTTCGATCGCCTTGCGGGCAAATCGGTCGTCGATCACGTCATGCAGGACGAGACCGCCATAGCCGTGGATCGCATCGTTCACATCGGCGCGCGCACCCAGGGAGGTGATGACGATCGGCACTTCGTAACGCACGCAGAGGGCCAGATCCTCCTCCAGCCGGGCGTTGGTGCGATGCACGATCAGGTTGACCGCGAACGGAGCGTCACCGTCCGTCAGCTCACGCCGGAGGCGGCGGAGCCATGCCTCGAACGTGCCGGGTGGACGGGCATTCAGCGACGGGAAGGCGCCGACGATACCGCCGCGACATTCCGCCAGCACGAGCTCCGGCTGCGAGACGATGAACATCGGCGAGGCGATGGCCGGTAGGCGGAGGCGGCCGTCGAGCCAGGCGGGCATTGTCATTCGGCCGTGTCTTTCGTCGATCTATCGTGCGGACGCCGGGTCTTTTCCGGCCGGCCGGCCGGTGGTTCAAGCGATAACGACCGGGCGAAGGGCGGTTGCGCCCCAGCATAAGCCGCGTGACGGTCACGGGCATGTCGCAGAGCCGCGGCGGAAGATAGCACTGCATTTGGCGGCCGCGCGCCGTGTTTCTGGAGCGACCAAGCGTGGTGGTAGCGGGGATGCGGGCGACCGATCAGCCGGCCGCTCCGCACCTTCCTCGTAAGACCGCGCCACTGGAGCAGACCGCCCGAAAGGAACGATCGTGGATATCCTGACGCCCTATGACGAGTTCCCCGTCCATCAGGCGCCGCAGCCGTTCAGCCACATCCCCTCAACCGATCTGAACTGGGATGAGGGCTATTATTTCGCGGTGATGAATCCGGACGAGCAGGTGATGTTCTGCACCGGGTTCCGCATCAACCCGAATACCGACATGATCGGCGGCTATGCGCTGATCAACGTGGCGGGCGTGCAGCGTACGTTCCGCTTCAGCCGCTGCTGGCGCCGAGAATTTGCGCTTTCGGTGGGGCCGTTCCGTGTCGAGATCATCGAGCCGCTCAAGGTGATCCGGCTGGTTCTCGATGAGAATGGCAGCGGCATCGCCTTCGATTTCCTGTGGAAAGGCACATCCCCCGCTTTCCTGGAAGAGCATCACACGGCTATCAGTCGCGGGCGCCGCACGACGGACCAGCGTCGCTACTCCCAGCCTGGCGCCGCCGAAGGCTGGCTGCAATGGCCCGGGCGTCGCTGGGACGTGGGCGCGGACGGCTGGGTCGCCGTGCGGGATCACAGCTGGGGCCTCTATGTCGAGCGGCCGCCGATCGCGCCGGACCCGCGCTGGCTGCCGCCGCGCCGGGAGGACGGCCCGGTGCGGGCGCTCCGCTTCTGGACGGTTTTCAGGACCGGCGACTATTCGGGCTTCTATCACTTGCACGAGGATGCCGATGGCGTGCAGCGCAAGTTCAACGATGTGTTCGGCACACCCTTCGCCGGCCGGATCTGCAAGGGATGGGACGCGGAGGCGGTGACGCTTGCCGCCGGTTCGCACGCGCTGGTGTTCGAGCCGGGCAAGAAGCTGCTGAAATCGGCCACGCTCAACCTCACGGACGAGCATGGCCGGGCATGGCGGCAGGTGTTCGAGACCGCCTCGCCCCCGTGGGTGACGCAGACGATGGGCTATACGCCGGGCAGCTGGAAGGATGGCGGGACATTTCACAGCTATCACGGCTCCGAAGCGCTCGCGACCGAGTGGGATCATTTCGATTTTAGCGCGCAGCCGTTCGATTTCACGCCCTATGGCTCAGCGGGCAAGAACCAGCCGGACAGCATGAGGCAGGGCGCGGACTATAGCGCGCCGATCTACGGCGTAGAGTATCTCTCGCGGATCACGACCTACGCGCCTGACGGATCGACGAGCGTCGGCGCCGGGCAGATCGAGCTGTTCATCAACGGCGCCTACCGACCTTACGGCTTCTCATAGGTCCGGCGATGGATTTCACCCCCGCCCATCTCGCACGCTATCTCACCCACAAGCTGGGCGAGGCCGTGCGGGTTCACGACGTGGAGCGCTTCTCGCGCGGCACATCGCGGCAGACGTGGTTCGTGCGGATCAGCCGGCCCACCTCGCCGGCAGAAGACGAAACGCTGGTGTTTCGCGCGGATCTGGCGGCGGGCAGCATCGAGCCCACCTCGCTGGCGCAGGAGCATTTCATGTACGAACGGCTTGGCCACACCGCCGTGCCGGTGGCCCCCGTGCTGTTCTGGGAAGAGGATCCGGCGTGGACCGCCACCCCCTTCTACGTCCGCCGCAAGGTGGAGGGCAGCTGGAACATCCCCGGCTTCCTCGATCCCGATCCGACGCACGACGCATTGCGCATCGCGATCTCGCAGGAGCATCTGCGCGCTCTCGCCATAGTCCACGAGGTGGACTGGCGCGGCCTGGGTTTCGGCGATCGCCTGCCCGTGCCGCGAGACGAAGCCGACTGCGCGCATCGCTACATCGACACGGTGATGGATCAGTTCGATCAGGTGCGCGGCAACGGCATGCCGGTGATGCTGGAGGTAGCCGAGTGGCTGCACGACACCGCCCCCGTCGCGCCATGCATCGCCCTGTGCAAGGGGACGAACGGCTTCGGCGAGGAGGTGTTTCGCGAAGGCCGGCTGGTGGCGATGAGCGACTGGGAGGAAGCATCGATCGGCGATCCCGCGGCCGATTTCGCCTTCATGCAGTATCTCGCCCCGGAACTGGAGCGCGACGGTCGGAAGATCTGGGGGATGGAGCAGGCGATCGCATATTATCGCTCGATCGGGGGCGCCACCGTTTCGATCGAGGCGGTGCGCTTCTACGGCGTGCTGCGCGCGATGCGGCTGATCGCGATGAGCGAGAAGGCCGGCGGATCGGTGCGCGACCAGCCCCGGCTGGCCGAGATCCGGCAGGCGTGGACCGCGACCGAAGTGGGCTATATCTGCCGGCGCGGCCTGATCGCCGCGATGGGCCTCTCCGATCCGCCGCCCGCCGCGGCGCTGGCCGAACTGCACGAGACGATCGAGGCGCCGCTATGACGATCGTGACCGTCACCGATCTGCTGCGCACGATCGACGCCACGCTGGCCGAGAAGGTGGCGCCGTCCGTCGGTGACGTCGGCGGCCGCAGCGCCCTCGCCACCGTGCGCCACCTGCTGAACTTCGTCCGTGTGCGCGTGGAGCGTGAGGGGCAGACGCTGGTCGACGACATCGCCGCGTTGCAACGCCTGCTGATCGACCTGCGCGGCTATCTCGCAGGCGTGGGAGATAGTGCGATGGCGGACGGGATCGCCGATACGCTCGGCATGTTGCCGCCGCCGGACTCTGCCCGCTACCGTGCGCTGGACGAGCTTGCCGCCGATGCCGCCGTCCTGCGCGAGACGCTGCATGTCGCGCTCGCCTTCCTTCAGCGGGTACGCGACACTCGGCGCGACGACCCCGCCTACCGCGCGGCGAGGGCGGCCATTCGCGCTTACACCGTTCGCCAGATCGAGCAGGAAGGCGAGATCGTTGCGCCCGCTTTCTTCGGCCGTGGCCCGCGACGTTGATCCACCGACAGGAGAACAGCATGACCGACCTGGACACCAACAAGGCGATCGCCGCCCGCTATCTCGATCTGATCGCGCAGGGCGATGCCGACGCGGTGGCGGCGCTGTTCACCGAGGATGGGGCGATCGTGCTGCAAAGCCATACGATGCTGCCGCCTGAAACGCGCGGGCGCGAAGCCATCCGCGGGATGATCGCCAGCCTGCCGCAGATCTTTCCGGAAACCGGGCTCAGGATCACCGTGGACGTAATGACCGCGGAGGAGGATCGCGTGGCCATCGTCGCCCATTCCGACGCGATCCATGTCTCCGGCAAACCGTACCGCAACCGCTACCACTTCCTGCTCTATATACGTGATGGCAAGATATTCGAATCGCACGAATATCTCGATAGCCTGCTGCTGACCGACATATTCTTCGACGGCGCGAGGCCGGACGCGGCATAGCGAGACCGACGTCGGGATGGCGAGGCATCCTCGCTTCCGTCCGCGGCGCGACAAAAGCGCAAACCTTCCCTGAGAGACATTTTGACGATCATCTACAGTCAAGCCTGCGCTTCCGCGCTCCCCCACCCGATGGTAGATATCAGTCACCAAATTCCCATGAAGCGTGCAAACCGGCCGCGAGCGTCGGAAGTTCTCGAAGATAAAGTGGAATACGCCACGGCCTATGGCGAAGGTCTGCGTCGATCCACCGTAATGGCTGAGGATCAGGAAAGATGAACGACATCCCCTTCGACATGACCAAATATGGCAACAAGAGCTACGTCCGTGCGTCGCACGGCACGCAGTTCAAGGACATGCCGGACTACGAACTGTATTTAAGGAACTCCGGCGAGGAGGTGCCGGATACGGTTGCCGACCGGGGGACGCACCAGCCCACCAACCGGCCGCTCGCCTATAAATATTATCTCGACGCGAAATACGTTCCGGACGAAGTGGAGAAGATCTGGAAGCGTTGCTGGCAGGTAGCCTGCCGCGCCGAGGATATTCCGAACCTCGGCGATCGCGTGGCCTACGATGTCGGCTCTCTCTCCTTCCTGATCGTCCGCGCGACCGAGACGACGTTCAAGGCCTTCTGGAACAGCTGTCGGCACCGCGCGCGTCGCCTGTGCGGCGACACGCCGGAATCAGGCGACATGATCCAGTGCCCGTTCCACGCATGGAGCTATGGCCTGGACGGCAAGCTGACCTGGGTTCCACGCGAGGAGGAGTTCCCCGGCCTGCAGATCGGCACCGTGGGCCTGCGCCCCGTGCAGTGCGACGTGTGGGGCGGCAACGTCTTCATCAATCCCGACATGGGCGCCGCGCCGCTGGCCGACTCCCTTGGTGTGATGCCGGGCCACTTCGACGATTGTCCGCAGGAAGACCGCTATACGGCGGTGCGCATCAAGAAGAAGGTGAAGATCAACTGGAAATCGGGCCTCGAGGCGTTCCTCGAAGGCTATCACGTCCTCACCACCCATCCGTCGGGCATGCCGATCTTCGGATCGACCTACACGCAGACCGACTGCTGGGACGACCCGAAGGCTGCCGTCAGCCGCCTGATCACCCCCGCGCTCGTGCCCGACGGCTGGGTGAAGGACGAGGTGACGCCGCGCCTCTCGCTCGAACTGTTCTGCAATACCTATGGCCTGCCGATGCCGCCCGAAGGTGTCGGCGCCAGCACGGCGGAGGGACGCAGCTACGCCGCCGAGAAGATCGCCGAGCGGTATCTGGCGCAGACCGGGATCGATTTCCGCGACCGGTCGAACTCCTATCTGGTGGACATGCACCAGTGGTTCGCCTTCCCGTCCTTCTTCCCCTGGTGGGGCGAAGGGCTGCCATGGTGGTATAATTTCACCCCGCTGGGCGACAGCCCGGACGAGTGCGTGATGGAGATCCGCTTCCTTCAAGCCGTGCCGCCGGGCGCGCCGCGCCCGCCATGCGCGGAGACGACATGGATCGGCTTCGACCAGCAGGGCCGCGACTTCCCCGAAACCGGGCAGGTCGGCTACATCATGGACGAGGACATGGAGAATATGGAGGAGGTCCATAAGGGCATGAAGGCGGCCGATCCGGCGATGGCGCGGCCCATGCTGGCCACCAAGCAGGAGATCCGCATCCGGCACTTCCACGAAGCCTATATCCGGGCGATGGGCATCAACGACTAACCGTTTGCCTGCCCGCGCCTTCCTGCCGGGCAGGCATCCGGCCGCACCGGACCGTGCTGGAACAGCGCGTCATCGCCCTCGTCCCCGAATAGCACGCCGCTTCGACCGCCTGACGTCCCGCTGCTAAGGTACAATCACATGACCCCCCCTACCCTGCTCGACAAGGTCTGCATCGTCACCGGGGGAGCCGGCAGCATCGGGCTGGCGATCGCCCGTCTCTATCTGGCGGAGGGCGCGAAGGTTCTGCTCGTCGACCTCAAGGACGAGGCCTTGGCGGGTGCGGCCGAACAGCTCGGATCAGGTGACGTCATCACGCAGGCCGCAGATGTCGGCGATGCCGCACAGACCCGCGCCTATGTCGATGCGGCGGTGGCGAAATGGGGCAGGATCGATGTACTTGTCTGTAATGCGGGCAATGCCGGACCGATCGGCGGCATCGAGGATTACCCCGAGGACGCCATGGACGCAGTGTACCGGGTGCATGTACGCGGCAGCTTCCTCGGCGCGAAACATGCGGTGCCGCATATGGGCAAGGGAAGCAGCATCATCCTGATGTCCAGCGTGGCCGGATTGGGCGGCAGCCCGGGCGTCTACGCCTATGCCACCGCCAAGCACGCGCAGGTGGGCCTGATGCGATCGATGGCGAAGGAGTTGGCGCCGCGCGACATACGCGTGAACAGCCTGCATCCAGGCCCGATCGACAACAGCTTCCAGACCGCGATCGAGGACGCGTTCAGCCCGCTGATCGGCGGTGGCGACGCGACCGCGCTGATGAACTCGATGATCCCAATGGGGCGGCACGGTCAGCCAGACGAGATCGCCAAGGCCGCACTGTTCCTCGCCTCGCCGATGAGCAGCTTTTCGACCGGCAGCATGCTGGTCGCGGACGGCGGCTTCACCGCGTGAATCTGCACTTCGGATCATCTGATCGCGCCGGCGGGCCTCTGCGGTAGGACGACGGTGGCGCATCCTTGTTCGACGAGGATGCGCTCGACGCCGCCTGCATTGGCGCGAGATAAGCGAGACGGTCTGGCCCGACAGCATGCGCGTGGCGAAACGCGCCGGGCCCGAGCTGCCGAGACATCGGCCCAACGTGCTCGCCCGCTCCCTCGGATTGCGCAATCCTCGGCGCGCCGCGCGACGGGTCGCCCGGGATGTGGCTCGCAGGATCGGGCGGGCGTAATCGCATCTGCCGGCACGACAGCCACGATGCTCGTCGTTGCCAGGATCAGCCGTTCGGCCGCTTCGCCCTGCGAGCGTTCCCGTCGCCGCGCCCAGGAGTCGCAGCGGAACGCGCCGCGATCGAGATCGTGACCGAGGACGAGCTTCGCGCGATTCTCATCAAAGCGACGGTCGCTGCTTAGGCTTGTAAAAAGACAGCTGGATCGCAGCGACCCGCTCCGCAAATGCCACCATGTCCCATCCGTGACCGGTCGATCCACCTCAGCCAAGCGTCGGCGAATGCGTCTAATCTGCTACGCCGTCTCCACCCGCCTGCACAAATGCCTAGCGTCAACGATTAGACATGTATCTTTGTAACTCTATGCCTTTGAGAACATCTCTTTGACCATACGACGTGAGGTTTTTCCACTGGAAGTTCGAGGTAGCGCATCGACCCTCGTCATATTACGTGGAACTTTATAAGATGCGAGTTCCTGACGGCAAGCAGCCAGTGCCGCAGCCTCGCTTACGTCACCGACATAGAAGGCGCTGACAACCTGCCCCCATCGGTCGTCGGGAAGTCCAACGACAGCCACATCAATGATGCCGGCGACGCCGAGGAGCACTGCCTCGACTTCAGCTGGATAGACGTTCAATCCACCGGAAAGAATCAGATCCACACGCCGATCGGCGATCGTCAGATCACCCTCTTCATCAAGGAAGCCAACATCGCCGGCGGTAACCCAGCCTTCGCGCTGCAACGCTTCCGGGATCGCCGGCGGCGGCACCTCGCCGACATAGGCGGTAACGGCCATCGGCCCTCGCACATAGACGTTCCCGATCGTTCCTGCGGGAACCCGGTCCCCCGCATCGTCGGCAACGAGGATTTCCTGACCGCCATAAGCTCGACCGCACGACGAAGGCTTTCGCAATTGATCGTGCGGAAGCAGCCAGGTGGTCGATCCTCCCTCCGAAGATCCGTAGAGTTCATAGAGGCCGAGGTGTGGAAAGCGGGCGAGCAGCTTCCGCTTTATCGTAGGCGCGAGAGAGGCGCCAAGAGAGACGACCTTCTGCAGCGTCGGCGCATCCCCTTCGTAGTCGAGCGCTGTGGCAAGCATCGTCGGCACGACCATCGAACTGGTAATGCCGTGTCTGCGGCAGTCGGCCCAGAAGGTTGCCTTATCGAAGGCTTCCTTGATGAACACGGTTCCACCGACGTTGAGCGTCGGCAGAGCATAATGAAGGCCGGCGTGGCTCAGCGGGCCGACCAACAGGTGTCGATCCTGTTCGTCAAGCCGCATGACGTCCTCGATCACCTTGGCATTCGCGGCATTGGCGCGTTGATTGACCAGCATCATCTTGGGCTTGCCGGTTGTTCCCGACGAAAAGCGGATGTGCGACGGCGCCCATTCGTCGGCATGGGGAGCTACGGGGTCGTCGCTTGCCGCAGCGATGAGGTCGTCAAAGTCTACGCCGCCCTCGCCTACAATCAGGCGCGGACGCGCCTGATCAAGCTGGTAGTCCGCCTCGACCGGCGTTAGATATTTACTGATCGACATGAAGACCGCGCCCAACCGCATCAGCGCGAGGAACCAAGGCACCTGCATCCAGTGGTTGCCGATCCTAGCGCATACAGCTTCCCCCGGCTGCACGCCAAGATTGCGCATCCCGCTCGCAAGGTCGCGAATGAGCTTGTCCAGCTCGGCAAAGCTGTAGCGATCATCGAACGGGCTCACCAGCGCGAGCTTGTCTGGCGCTCGCAACATGGCGATCTGGAACTGTCGATAGGGCACAAACAGGCGGTGGAAGTTGCTCCGCCCGTTGGGTGCGCCGCCATATTGAGCGTAGCTGCGGGCATCGGGATGGGCAGGAAACGACAACATTTGGCTCACTCCTAGCGCTCGGCTTACGGGTCGTCCGTGCGCGCTCTTTGTTTGGTCCGCCAGAAAGCGCCGTGTCGTCGTTCTAAGGCTGATTCCGTCGCTGCACTGTCCCTGCGATGCAATCTGACGTGCCGGGACGGACCTTCATCGGTGTCACCTAACCGGCGTGATCGTGTAGCCGTTATCGATCATCAGTTCAGCGCCCGTCATATACCGCGATCGATCGGAGGCGAGGTAGAGGCTGAGTTCGGCGATGTCACGCGGCGAGCCATAAGCCAGCCCCGGGAGGACATCGAAGCTGTTGTCACGCGCGTCGGCCAGTTCCGCGGTGGTCTGTTCGTCGACCAGACCGCCGTGGATCTTGCCGGGATGGATCGAATTGCATCTGATCCTGTACCGTTTGGCCTTGCAGTGGATCGCGATCGACTTGGTCATCGATCGCACGGCGCCCTTGGCGGCGACGTAGCCGATGATATTGCTGAAACCGAGATGCGATCCCATCGAGCAGATGTTGATGATCGAGCCGTTGCCGCCGCCAGCCGCCATCAGCGGGATCGAATGCTTGCTGCCGAGGAATACGCCTTCGACCATCACGTTCGTCGCCCGGCGGAAGCTGGCGAGGGAGCAGTCCTCGACTGATCCATATTCAACCAGACCTGCGTTGTTGACGAGTATGTCCAGCCGACCATGTTCGCTTCCAACCTGACCGGCGACCTCGCGCCAGCGATTTTCGTCGCCGACATCCTGGTGAATGAACCGTGCCTCTCGACCGATGCAGGCGGACGCGGCTTCCCCTTTCTCACGATCAATGTCAGTGACAATCACGCGCGCCCTCACGCGCCATTGCGCGCGCGATCGCCAGACCGATCCCCGACGCGCCGCCCGTAACCAGCGCAACCTTCCCCGTCAGTTCCGCCATATGCGTCTCCCGTACTTATACGCCTATGTTTTAACCGGCGTAACCGACAAGATCGTCGCCTTGCAGGAATGCCACCTCGCCGGCGGCCGCCGCCTCTGCCGGCGACCGCACCTGCACGCTCCTTGGGGTGGGAGTAATGCCGTAGAGCACCTGTGGATTGCCCGATGACGAGAGCACGCGATTGCGCCGGGCGGCGATGCGCCAGCCGGTAGCAGCCCGCACCCAGCGATCGTCATACCAGCCGCGCCCTTCCCATATGTCGCCGTCAGGAAGGCCGTGGCGTTCGATATACCAGGAACCATAGGTCAACGATCGCGCGGTATCGCCCGATATCGTCCACGTCGGATTCATCATCGCGTGCTGAGAGGCATCGAACACGGCCCACGCCGCCGCCGCTCCCACCTTGAAGGCGAGAAGCCCGTCGAACACCGCGCCGGAATAGTCCGCCGAGACATTCCCGGTGAATATCCGGTCGAACAGATCCCAACGCCGGAAGTCGACAGCGACCCCGTACAGGCCGAGAATGCGAATGAATTCGGATCCGTCGTCCATAGCTTAGTTTTCCCTGCTATCGAGAATGCCAAAGTCGCGCCACAGTACGAGATCAGCCATGAGCACCGCCCGGCTTTCGATCGCGGCATCCTGCGCGTCACGGCCGAGTTGCAGCCGAACGGGGATCGGCCTGATGGCGATAGCGCGATCGATCGCGGCGGCGGCCCGACGTGCGTCGCCGCCGTGGCCGTCCGCCGCCATCACCCGTTCACGCATCGGATCCATCACCGCGCTGTACGCCGGCAGGCGGGGCATGATGCGAAGCGAACGGCGGGTGAAGCCGGTCTTGAGTGCGCCTGGCTCGACGATCAGGACCCCGATGCCGAACGACGCGACTTCCCGCCCGAGCGCGTCAGAAAAGGCTTCGACCGCCGCTTTGGATGCCGCATACGCCGAAAAGCCGGCCCGGGGCCGCAGCACCGCAACGCTACTGACGTTCACGATTATCCCGCCGCCAGCCGCGCGCATGGACGGAAGCACCGCCCGCGTCACTTCGACCAGACCAAAGAAGTTGGTCTCCATGATCGCGCGATACTCGACCTGCGGCGTCTCCTCGAGCGTACCCATTACGCCGAAGCCGGCGTTGTTGACCAACACGTCGATGCGGCCAAAGCGGGCGATCGCGGCGGCGACCACCGCCTCCGCCGCACCCGCTTCGTTCACATCAAGCCGCAGCGCCAACAGGCGGCTTGGATCGCCCGGCGCAATCGCTTCGATTGACCGCGCGCAGGCGACGACCCGGTCGCCGCAGGCTAGCGCGTGCGCGACGATCGCCGCGCCGAGCCCTGAGGCGGCACCGGTGACGAGCCATGTTCTGGCACAGCCGGTCATGCCGGGTCTCCCAACAAGGTGATCGCACGGCCATACCCGCCAAGGCCGTTCTGGCGCCGGAGGCGTGATTCACCACTGGGAGAGGAATGTAGATGCAATCGGTCGCCGAGGAAGTTGGACGTGCCAAGCCGCAACGACAGCGCGCGACGGGACGAGCCGCGAGCGACGACGCCGACGACTTCCCGCGCGATCAGTCCGGCGGTGATCGAAATGTTGGTGATGATATCCGGCTGTCCTCGCGCATGCGCCGGCCGGTAGTCGTGATGTACCGACGCATAGTCGTAGCCGGCGAGCACGTAGGTGACGATCAGGGTCGGGGTGATCGCGATCGTCGCGTCGGGCGTGCGATTGGTGGCGCGGTCCGGTAGCGGCGATCGATCCGGCTGGAGGGCGAGCAAGTCGCGCGGCGCGGCGCGACAATACAGGACGCGAACGCCAACCGATGCGACCGGCCCGCCTATCGAGGCGGTGTAGTGGTTCACGCTGGTAACAAAGTGCCCATCACAAAATTCAGTCGCCTTGCGGGGGAGAACGTGCTTGATCCGTTCCTCCACCGAGATGCGATCGCCGAGCTGGAGAGAGCGATCAAACGTGAAGTCGAGGTTGGTGGCGATCATCGCGTCGTATACGTGGCGGTGGAAGATCGCGCGCCTGATGCCGCCGATGCGGCTTTTCGCCGGGCGCGTCATGTCGGAATACCGGCATCCAGCTTTGCAGCATACACGGCAGCGCGACCGCGCCGGCAAATTCCCGCCGCGCCTTAGCGGCAGCATCCTGATAGATCGGAAGGCCATCCTGGAAGCGTGGCACCCTCTGGCGACATCGGCGGCGTTGATGGACTGGGGCGCATGCGACCGATATACGCCGATGCCCTCCAGCCCGGCCCGCAGGTCTCGATCGCTCGCGTCCGTCACAACGCTGCCTTTCGTATCACTTGTCAGCCGCGGCTAACCTCGGCGGGCGTGGCGGATACAGCTGAACGCACATGTCAATCGTATCGCGCACGGCCGTCCGGAATGCGGGGCGGGCGGCGATGCGATCGGTATAGGCCTTCACCTTGGGATGATTTTTGAGCCAATTGTCGAAATCGGCCAGGAACAGCGGAAAGCTCAGCATGAAATCCGCGCCAGTCAGCTCATCGCCGACCGCGAAACCATCTTCGCGCAGATCGCGTTCGAGGATGTCGAGCGTCTTGATGAAGGCGCGCTTGCCCTCGCGCCCGACCGAGGGGATCGGATTGTCGCAACAGCCGGGCGGCGGGGCGCAATGATCCCAGAAAGCGCGCTGATGAATCGCTGGCAGCGATTCGGACCAGTACATCCACTGATCGATCAGCGCCTCGTCCCTCGATCCGGGGGGCGCCTGGAAACGGCCGGCGCCATAGCGCCGGAGAATATAGTTGATGATCGCGCCGGACTCGATCAGTATGAAGCCCTCGTCAGCGATGACCGGAAAGGATCCGAGTGGGTTGATCGCGCGGAATGTCTCGCCATGCCGCTCGCCCTCGTAATAGTTTATCTCCTTGCGTTCATAGGCGAGGCCGAGTTCCTCGAGCAGCCAGTAGATGCGAAAACTGCGCGTCGTGGCGGCGTGATAAAGTGTTATCATCTTGACATCTCCGAGCACTGGCGGGATTGCGGGGCATCGTCTGCTTATCGGTGCGATCCGTTCTGATCTCCGACGCTGACGATGCCAAATTCGCGCAGGATCTCGTCGGTATGTTCGCCGATCGAAGGAACGTGCCGCCATGTCCCGGTGCGCGTGCCGTCATACACCACCGGCGCCATCGGGCCTCGATAAGAACCCGCCACCGGATGATCGACGTCTTCGAGGATGCCGTTCCACGCCACCTGCGGATCATCCGCTACTTCGCCGATACTATATACCGGCGCGCACGGAATATCCGCCGCCGCCAGCAGCCGACACCATTCCGCTGTCGTCTTGTCCGTCATGCTCCCCTGTATCGCGCCGCTGAACGCCCGCAGATTGCCGATGCGCCCGCGCATGGTGGCGAAGCGCGGATCGGCGGCAAGGTCGGGCCGCTCGACCAACGCGAGGAAGGCCTGCCAGGCGCTCTGCATATGCGGCGCCAACACGATGTGGCCGTCGAGTGTCGGCGCGACGAAATCCGCTTCGGAGATATCGGCGCCTAGGCTGACGCCCTCGCCCCTGAAGCTGTGGTTCGCCATCGCATCCGGCCACATCCACCAGATCAGGCCATCGAGCATCGCCAGTTCGATCGTCGCGCCCTTGCCGGTGATGGCGCGACGATAGAGCGCCGCGCACAGCGCCTGCGCCAGCATCGGGCTCACCACCTTGTCCGCCACCAGTGTCTTGATGAGCTGCGGCCGTCCCTCGGCATTCTTCTGGAGATGGGCCATGCCCGTCATCCCTTGGATCATCGGATCGAACGCGCGGTCGGCCGAGCGCGGCCCGGAAGGCCCATAGCCCGAGATCGAGGCATAGATCAGCGCCGGGAATTCGCCCCGCAGGCGATCGGCACCGAAGCCAAGACGTTCCATCGTTCCCGGTCGCAGATTGTGGACCAGCACATCTGATTTCGCTATCAGCTGATAGGCGATTGCCTGCTGCGCCGGATCCTTTAGATCGAGCATGATCGAGCGCTTGTTGCGGTTGGCCATCATGAAGCCGATCGAGAAGCCGGCGCGCGAGGTGCCACCGACCCTGTATTCGTCCCCCTGCGGCGCTTCGATCTTGATGACGTCAGCGCCCAAATCACCTAACATCGCGGCAGCCATCGGCGCGGTGTGCCAGCTGGCCATCTCGATCACCCGAACACCCTTCAAGTAAGCCTCGCTCATGCGGTAACTCCGTTGGTGGCCGCGCGGCATTGATGGGCGGCGGTATCGCTCTGGATTGGTCGGATGTTCATGGCAGCTTGAAGCCCAGCCGCACCCACAGTTCACGGCCACGGCTGATCGAAGCGCTCGTGTCCGGCCGGGTCGAGGTGACGGCGCCGGCGGGCGATCCGCCGAATGGCACATCGGCCGATCGCTGGAAGTAATAAGTGTTGGTGAGGTTGCGCCCGATCAGCGCGATCTCGATGCCGCCGGCTGTCACGTAGCGGGCGGAGGTATCGAGCAGCCAGTAGCCCTTTTGCACGCCGCCGGGGGAGTTCCCGGTATCGGTGAAGATCCGGCTCGAATAGGTGCTGCCGACGGTGATGTTGATCGTGTCGCCGTTGGCAAGCCGCGTCTCATGATCTCCACCCAGCGTGAAGCCCCATTTCGGTGCGCGCACCAGACGGGCGCCGGACAGATCCTGTTGCGAGAAGCGGTTCACGTTGGCGTTGAAGCCGCGGTTGCAGCCGGCGGCGACGCTCTGACCGCCATAACAGGGGGCGTCGTTGTACTTCAGGTAGCGCGCGTCGTTGTAAGCGACACCGCCGTTGAGCGACAGGCCGCGCAGCGGCGTGCGCCAGGTCACGTCAAACTCGGCGCCCTTCGAGCGCGCGGTTGCGGCATTGCGGAGATCGTTAGCCAGATTGGTCGGGTCGATCCGGGCAGTCTGCAGGCCATTAATCTTATAGGTATAAAGCGCGAGATTGGTGCGCAGATCTCCGTCGAGCAGCAGGCCCTTAAAGCCGCCTTCGAAGCCCTCCACCGTCTCCTGATCATAGCTTCGATCGGGCAAGGTGGCGACATTGTTCCCGCCGCTCGCCGCGTTGAAACCGCCGGAGAGGAAGCCACGCTTCCAGCCACCGTAAAACGTGACTGTCGTGCTTGGGCGCCAGTTCAGGACCACCTCGGGCGAATAGTTGTCAAAGCTGCGGCGGGGCCGGATGGTGGGCACCTGCGCGCCTGCCACATACGCGCCACCCCCCTGCGAGGCGGGCAGCGTGCCGGCGAAGACGCGATAGTAAGAGGCCCTCTTGCGCTCGTGCGAGTAACGTACTCCGCCCGACAGCTCCAGCGTATCCGTGATCTTGTAGGTGCCGCTGACGAACGCGGAGGCAGACGTGCCCTTCTGCACGGCACGCGCCGGGACGAAGATATTCACCGGATTGACCGCATTGGCGGTCGCGATGTTGAGCTGCTCGACGCGCTGATCCTGACCGTAGGCGCCAACCATGAAGTTGAACGGCCCGTCAAAACTGCTGGTGAGACGGACTTCTTCCGACAGTTCCCGAATCTTCAGGTTGACCACCGAGCCGAGAAAGCCGCTGGCGGAAGCTGGGCCAAGAAGTGGGTTGAAAGGAAACGATGGGTCATGATTATAATAGTCGTCCAGCGATTTTAGGCCGAGATTGTAGTATCCGGTGGTTGATGTCAGGCGCAGATTTTGATTGATCGAATAGCCAAGCTCCAGGCTGGCGAGATACTGGTTCCATTTTGAGAACGGCACGCCATCGCGGAAGTACGGATCGGGCGGAATCGTCGCGCCGGTAACCGTATTGGTGCCGCCGGTGGTGAAGCGGGTACCAAGATTGGAGCGCACCGTCCGGTCATCGGGCTTGCATTCGTTCGGACCAGCCGGCCCTTCCTGGGGGAAGCCGCGCGGACATGACACGAGCTGCGAATTAGCGGCAAAGCCATCGTTCTTGAGATAACCGTAGCCAAATTTGATCCGTGCGCCGAACGGCTCCTCGTTCAGCAGCTTCAGCGTGACGCGCGTGTTGTACTCACGTGCCGAAGGCGATGTGCGGCTGGTTGGCGAATAGAGAAGATCGGCGGTCGCGATATTCTTGGTCCATCCGTTGATGTCGGCGGCGCTGGCGGCGACGCGCAGACCAAGATTGTCCGCGATCGGGCCGGAGACGAAGCCGTCGCCGCGAATTTCGTCGCCGACGAATTCATAGCCCACCCGCCCGCCGGCCTCGAACCGATCGGTAGGATCGGCGCTGCGGATGACGACGACGCCGCCCGGGCTGTTTTTGCCATAGTAAAGTGCCTGCGGTCCTTTCAATACTTCGATCTGTTGTAGATCGAACTCGGACATCTTGCGCGGACTGGATCGGGCGACGATCACGCCATCGATGTAAAAGCCGACCGCTTGATCACCGAAGGTGTTGCCATCGGCAGCGCCGATGCCCCGCAGAGCGATCGCGCCGCCCTGCTGGGCGCCCGCCGCTTCCGCTAGAATGAGGCCCGGGATCGTTCGGGCCACACCTTCCAGATTGGTGATGCCACGCGCGCTGAGCTGCTCTCCGGTGACGGCAGAGACGGTTACTGGCACAGTGAGCAAGGTTTCGGCGCGCCTGCGTGCGACAACGACGATCTCGCCCGATGCGGCAGCGATACCGTCGGCCGCATCGGCCGCTTCCTGCGCCCGGGCAGTGGCAGGCAAGGCAAACGCCGTCATAAGCATCGTTCCGTGTCGCAGAACCCGCCCGAAAACGCGCGTGCGCTTTCCGTCGACAATGCGCATAATAGTCCCCCCTCCGTTTTTATCGTTCGACAGACCGTATTATGTCTCTCTGCAGAATTTACTTAGTGACTCTCGCCAGCAATCATCGATCGAGACGCCATTCAGTCTCGCCGTCACCATCCACATTGATGGACTGCCGCTGGTCTATAGTTGAGAGAGACCTTAAAGCTTGAGTTTGATTAAACTGCGTACGACAACGTTGATACTACCGGTTGATTTGAGAGTAAATTGAGGATTGCGATAGAGATCGTCGCATTCTGGCTCGAAACGCATAGCTGCCTTGCGCAGCTTCTGTTGTAAGATAAGCCATCAGCGGTAAAATCCTCTCGCAGGCAAAAAGGGCCAGGTTCGTGGATGATGTGGATCAAGCTATGATCGGCTTGTTGAGCAAGGATCCGCGTGGATCGATCAAGGTCATGGCTCGTCAATTGCAGCTGTCGGAAGCAACGGTAGCATCGCGGATTCGCAGCCTGCAGGATCGTCGCGTCATCAAGGTAGTGGCACGCCAGCGGGCGTTGGGCACGAACGGCTACACTGTGCTTTCGCTCGTCGACATTCATGTCGACGATCCACGGAAAATCGCCGAAGTGTCTGGCGCGCTGTCAGCGGTTGGCGACGTCATTGCCGCTTACGAAACCGCGCGAAGACCAGAGATCGTCGCGTATCTGCGAGCCAGGGATCTGCGCCACCTTGGCGAAATCCCCGAAGAAATACAGCGTAGCGTCGCCTGCCTCGCGCAAATGTCGCTCCTGCCGATAATGGCGATGCAGCGGCGTTACAAATATATTGGCAGCCTTGAATTGCCGACCCCGCCAGCGCCGCTATCACGCGATCTGGGCGCGCGTATCGTGGCGGCGCTGGAGAGGGATGGTCGACAGCCGGTGCGGGCGTTGGCGCGCGAGCTGGGCGTTTCGGATACGGCGGTGCGGTATCGCTTGGGCAAACTGATCAAATTGGCTGGCTTCGAAATAGTCACCGTATGCGATGCGCAGGCCATGGGCTACGCGGTACGGACGGATGTGCGATTACGGGTATCGCCTCCGCATCTGAAAGCGACACTGATCAAGCTATCGGCAAACGATAGCATCATCAGCGTTTCGCACATCGCCGGGCCGTACAATGTCCACGCAGTCGTGCTCTCGAAGACGGTCGATGAGTTCGACGACTTCATCAATGGCACCATTCGTTTGCTAAAGGGGCTCGACGATTTCGCGATTCTCAGGATAACCCGACTGCATCGATATAATTACAACATCATCATGTGATCGTAGCCGAAACGCGGCGGGATAACCGGCGCCTTGTGTGGCTAACCCTTTTGCTCGGCGGCGCTCACGATCGTGCCGATACGTTCGCCGGCGGTGATGTCGACGGTGCAGCCGACAAACTCCTCTGCCTCAGCTCGGGCCAAAAGCGCGGCATCTAAAATCCGGACATAAGTGCGCGCGCCGCCAGGCAGGTCGCAGATGGCGATGCCGTGGCTGGCTGCGCCGTCCCGATCGTGCACGACGGTATAGGCGATGATTGTCGCAGGTCCGCCATAGCCGTCTTCGATCGGCAGCTCTGGAATTTGGGCGAGCGCGCGCTGCACCGCGGCAGCGTCGGGCTGGATCAGACCTGCGGGCGGCGGATCGGTCGAGTAGAGTGCGAAGACGTGATGCGACATCATCATGCCGACCCCGCTCACCATACCCCGACTGCCGGGTTCCGCACGCAGTCGCTCGACCATCTTGACGATGGAGGTAAGCATGTAGCTGCTTGCCGGGCCACCGGCGTAAGGCAGGCCCCCGGTGCAGGTTACCGTATCCCCCGGTCTATCCGTCACTCCCAGTGCATCCCGCGCGAAATTTACGGCCGAAGCGAAACAGCTGTATAAATCGAGGTGATCGATCCGCTCGATCGTCAGGTCTGCCGCATCGAGTACCGCACCGGCTGCGGCCGCCATCGCCGGGCTACGCCACAACTCTGGCCGCACGGCGATATAGGCCGGATCCTCGGCATGGCAACTCGCCCACTGGTAAATTCGCTTCGTCGTCGCGACGCCATGCGCCTCAGCCCATCGCTCGGACGCGATCAGGATCGCGCCGCTGATGTCCACATCGATGATCGCCACCATATTCTTGGTATAGGGATAGGCGATCATGCGATTGTCGGCAGAGGGCGTGATGAGCGCTGCTGGCGTACGCTCGACCGGGAACCAGGCGTCCGGATTACGCGCAGCGACCCGCGTCATTCCTGCCATCGTCTCGCCCAGCAGCGCGCGATACACGTCGGGCGCGATGCCAAGATGGGCACGTCGCGCAACGTCGCGCATCGCGAAGCCGTAGACCGCCCCGATCCCGTCCAGAAGGCCGACAGCTGCTTCGGCGGGGTGCTGGTGTGCCTGCAGGTCAAATGCAGGGGCCGGGCCGTCGGGGTGCGCATGATGCCACGGCGGTGTCTCGCCTAGAAGGCGGTAGTGGCGTCTCGTCGCCATCGCCTCGCCACCAGCGACGAGGACGAGATCGGCTGCGCCGCTTCGGACGAGCGCATTTGCCTGGTCGACCAGGGTCTGGCCGGAGGTGCCGCTGGGCGTGCCGGCGATCAGCCGCGCATCGGGGGCGCCGATCCGCCCGGCGAGGCGCCCGGGGGCATCGTCGTATCGCCAGCTCATGCAATCGGTAACGAGCACCGCGCCAGCGTGCGCCAGCAGCCCGGGATCGATCCCGGCGTCGCGCGCGGCCGCCTGCGCGGCATCGGCCCACATGTCGAGAGGCTCCGGCCCTGGCTGCGCGCCGCGTGATATCGTGAGTTGCGCGACGCCAATGATGACCGGCCGGCGTTGCGCCAAGGGTTCGCCCACGTTCACTCGCCACCCGCGAAATAGGCCGGTCTGCCGGCCGGCCAGCCCACACCCCACATTGTCATTCCACCGTCCACCGTCATCACCGCGCCATTCATGAGATCGGCGGCGGGCGACGCCATGTAGACCAGCGTCTCGGCCATGGAGAATGCATCGGAAGCGCGCTTCATCGGATTGGCAGTGGCCATATGCCGCAGCGCTTCTTCAGGATACATGCGAAAGCCCTCGGTGCTGATCGCGCCCGGCGCCAAGCAATTGACCCGTATGTTGTACGGCGCCCATTCGAGCGCGAGCGATTTCGAGGCGTAGATCACCCGCGCGCGCGCCGCTATGGTGTGGGTGACCTGGGGCGAGCCGCGTTCGACCAAGCACACGACGTTGGCGATGCTGCCCGGCTGGCCGCGATCTCGCCATTCGCGCGCCGCAGCCTGCATCATCCACCAGGTGCCATTAAGGTTGGTGTCGATTACCGACAGCCAGCCCTTTGGCGTGAGATCAATCGAGGCTTGCGGAAATTGGCCGCCGGCGTTGTTGACGAGAACATCGATGCCGCCGAGCGTATCGTGCACCTCCCCGACAAATGCGGCGACCGCCTCCGGGTCGCGGATTGACATGGCGCGGGTGAGTATCCGGCGCCCGGTCGCCGCTTCTATGAGAGCGGCGGACGCAGCCAGCCGCTCCATCCGCCGGCCGCAGATAGCGACTTCCGCGCCGAGCCGAGCGAACAGCATCGCCGTGGCCTTGCCGATGCCGGTACCACCGCCCGACACGACGACCCGGCGCCCCTGCATGGCATCCAGTCATGACTCAGACCGGGTGGCAGCGCAGCATCGCACGAACAGCCGATGATAGCACCTCTGTCGGAACTGACGTAGCGGGCTCGATCACCGCGAGCACGTCGCATGGAGCCATATCATCGGCTGTTCGGCCGGGCCAGGCAGGATCGCGTGGAGGAATCGATGGCAAGATTGGATTTGTCAGCTTCGATCGCGGTGCCACTTCAGAGAGCGCGAGAGCGACGCTTGATGTCGTGAACTATGACGTACGCGCGGCTATCGCAGCGGCAGAACGGGCAGCAACAAACTCCACCACTCCAGAACATGCTCTAGTCGGGTCTCTATCGAGCCAGTTGTTCGGTCGAGACGGCCTTCGCAACCGCTACTTAGCCGAGGCAGACTCGGCCCGAGGCACCGTTGATCTTACGGGCCCGCTCACATCGATCGAACAATCTTCGCTATTGAGCAGCGGTCGATGCTCGGACGATATCTCAAAGGGGCCGGCCGATGGCAATCCAACTTTTAAAGAGCGGCGGGACGATTGACCATGCCTCAGCGATCTCCATGGCGTCGGAGGTAAAGCGGTGATCTAGGATCGAGCGGATCAGCCATCGGATCAACGAAACCTCCGACGGAACGGTTCGGGAAGCGTTGCTCGAATGTCGGCTCGACAAGCTCCCAATCGCTCCAGGCGAACTATGCACGCGCGTGTGAATCAGCGTGCAATGTTGACCCCGTTCGGGGCTGATCGGCGTGCAAAATTGACCCCCCTGAACTGAGCGGTTCACGCCCGGCGCTTTGCGCAGGAGCGGTCGGGGAGAATGCTGGTCGTGGAGACGGTGGCGCGCATCCGGCGCGAGTTCTACGTCAAGGGTAAGAGCATCAAGGAGATCGTGCGCGACCTGCGGGTGTCGCGGAACACGGTGCGCAAGGTGCTGCGGTCCGGCGAGACGGACTTCTCCTACGAGCGGACGGTGCAGCCGCTGCCGAAGCTCGGGCCATGGTCGGCGGATCTCGAGCGGCTGCTGGAGGCCAACGAGCGCAAGCAGCGGCGCGAGCGCCTGACGCTGGTCCGGGTGTACGAGGAGCTGCAGGGGCTGGGCTACCGCGGCGGCTACGATGCCGTGCGTCGCTATGCCACGGCATGGCAGCGTGAGCGGTCGGCGGTCACGGCCGCGGCCTACGTGCCGCTGAGCTTCGCGCCCGGCGAGGCCTACCAGTTCGACTGGAGCCACGAGGTCGTCGTCATCGCCGGCGCGACGACGACGGTGAAGGTTGCGCACATGCGGCTCTGCCACAGCCGGATGTTCTTCGTGCGAGCTTATCCGCGCGAGAGCCAGGAGATGGTGTTCGACGCCCACGACCGGGCGTTCGCCTTCTTCGGCGGCGCCTGTCAGCGCGGCATCTACGACAACATGAAGACCGCGGTGGACGCCATCTTCGTCGGTCGTGAGCGGCGCTACAACCGCCGCTTCCAGCAGATGTGCGGCCACTACCTCGTCGAGCCGGTGGCGTGCACGCCGGCATCGGGCTGGGAGAAGGGCCAGGTCGAGAACCAGGTCGGGCTCGTGCGCGAGCGCTTCTTCACGCCGCGGCTGCGCTTCAGGAGCTACGACGAGCTCAACGCCTGGCTGCTCGACCGCTGCACCGCCCATGCCCAGCGTGCCGCGCATCCCGAGCTCAGGGACTACACAGTCTGGCAGGTGTTCGAGGCGGCCGACCAGCCTGCGCTCATCGCCTACCGTGGTCCCTTCGACGGCTTCCACGCCTTGCCGGCGGCGGTGTCGAAGACGCTGCTGGTCCGCTTCGACTACAACAAATACTCGGTGCACGCGAAGGCGGCGGGGCGCCCGGTCGAGGTGCACGCCTATGCCGAGCGCATCGTCATCCGGCAGGACGGCGAAGTCGTCGGCGAGCATGCCCGGCGCTTCGGGCGCGACCAAACGGTCTACGACCCTTGGCACTATGTGCCGGTCCTCGAGCGCAAGCCGGGTGCGCTGAGGAACGGTGCGCCCTTCAGGACTGGCCGCTGCCGGTGGCGCTGGAACGCGTCAGGCGGAGGCTGGCGGGCCATGCCGACGGCGACCGCCAGATGGTGGGCATCCTGGCGGCGGTGACGACGGACGGACTGGACGCCGTCGAGGCGGCCTGTGCCGAGGCGCTGGCCGGCGGCACCGTCAGCCGTGACGTCGTGCTCAACGTGCTCACCCGCCAGCGCCAGACCGCCGCGCCCGCCAGCATCGCCACGCCCGAGGCTCTGCGGCTCGCCCGCGAGCCCGTCGCCGACTGCGCCCGCTACGACAGCCTGAGGAGGCCTTATGGAACGTCACGCCATCCTGGAGATGATGGGAACGCTGAAGCTCGTCGGCATGCGCCATGCCTATGACGAGGTCGTCGCCGATGCCGTGAAGCGGCAGCACTCCGCTCAGCGCGTCGTCGGCGACCTGCTCAAGGCCGAGATAGACGAGAAGCAGGCCCGCTCCATCCGCTACCAGATGACGACCGCCAAGCTGCCGCTCGCCAAGGAGCTCGCCGACTTCGACTTCGCCGGCACCGGCATCAACGAAGGCCTGGTCCGCGATCTCGGCACGGGTGCCTTCCTCGAAGCGCAGCGCAACGTCGTGCTGGTCGGCGGCACCGGGACGGGCAAGACGCATCTCGCCATCGCCATGGGCCGTGCCTGCGTGCGGGGCGGAGCGAGGGTCCGCTTCTACAACACCGTCGACCTCGTGAACCAGCTCGAGGCCGAGGCCCGTGCCGGGCGCCCCGGGCGCATCGCCGACCACCTGTCGCGGCTCGACCTCGTCATCCTCGACGAGCTTGGCTACCTGCCCTTCGCGCTCTCGGGCGGCCAGTTGCTCTTCCACCTCGTCAGCAAGCTCTACGAGCAGACCTCGGTGGTGGTGACGACCAACCTTGCCTTCGGCGAGTGGCCCACGGTCTTCGGCGACGCCAAGATGACGACCGCGCTCCTCGACCGGCTCACCCACCACTGCGACATCGTCGAGACCGGCAACGAGCTGGCGCTTCAAGAACCGCGAAGCCGCCTGAAACCCTTCCCCGGACCCCATCCCCAGGTTGACCCGGTGGGTCCACAGGCACCTCCCACGGCCGTCACCGCCTGCGCTCGTGGCGGCGCGCGGCGCCGGCCGCGGGGCCCTCCTGTGGACTACCGGGACAACCCGGCTGCCATCAGAAAAGGGGGTCAAACTTGCACGCCGATACGGGGTCAACTTCCCGAGCCGATTGACATGCTGTTCATCCTCTCGCCGATCAACCTGCGGGTCGCGAGTTTCGCGCTCGGGCTGTTCGTGTTCGTGGCGCTGTGGGGCGTGATCGATGCCGGCATCTATCAGCTGACGCTTGGCCGGGCGATGAGCGCGCTTGCCGAAATGCGCTCGAATGCGACCGCCGCCAACGCCTGGCTGCTGGCGCCGTCGGCCGCGCAGAAGGCGCTGGCGATCTTCGGCAGCTTCCGGACGGCGGCGGCGGAGCTTGCCGGCGCCTTCGTCTTCACCGTCTTCCGCTTCTCGGGCAACGCGCTCAGTGCGCTGAGCGGTGGCGCGCTCGGCGTGCAGGGACAGGCGAGTGCTGCCGCCGCACCGCTCGCGACAGCGGAGGGGCAGGCCTCCGCACTCGAGACGCAGGCGTCGGCCTCCGGCACCTCGGCCCGACGGGGTGCTGCCTCAAGCTTCGGCGACTTCGGCGAGCGATCGAGCTTCGCCGCCAATCGCGGGTTCGGGGCTGCCGGCGGCTTCCTCACCGAGCAAGGCACGAGTGTACCGGGGATCCGGGCCTTCGGCATGGGCGGGATCGACGCGGCACGGGAGCTTGGTGGGCTTGCGCCAGCGCTGATAGGTGGCGACCTGTCGCGCCCGTCGGCCCAGCGTGCCGTCCGTGACAATGCGACGACGGCGGCGATCCACCAGTTCGCCGAGAAGGATACACTGCGGGGGCTCGGCCACACCTATTTCGGCGAGGGACAGAAAGGCGAGAGCGCCTTTGCCTCCTTCGCGCAGAGGATGGTGCAGTGGAAGGCGTTCGGCGACACCAGCGCCTATGACATGATGCGCACCAGCGCGGCGCGCCACTTCGAACGCAGCGGCTACAGCCCGGCCGATGCCGACCTCAAGGCGTCGACCGTCATCGCGCAGGCGGGCACCGACCCGCTGTTCGGCAAGCTGATCGCCAACGCCTTCGATCAGGAGCAGCTGATCCGCAACGATCTGACCGCCGCGCAGGTGCAGGTGGGCGCGATGGCGGGGCGGCGCGACTATGCCGGCGGCGATGTCGCCGGCAGCGAGCGACGCAATGTCGCGACCGAGCAGGCGCAGCGCGCAGGCAGCAACCAGGGCCAGCGCGACGCGGCGGGGATGCTCGGCCTGCCGGTCGAGGAGACCAGCCGCCGCATCGGCTTCATCAATGCGCTTTCGGGTGAAGCGCGCTCTACGGCCATCACCCAACTCTCTCGCGCCACCGGCCGCAATGAGGCGCAGGTGGTTGAGGCGATGGAGCGGTACACCGCCGCCACGAACCTTGGGACGGCAGATGGTGCTACCGCCGAGGCGGCGCGGGAGGGCACCAGCGTCTATGGTCGCACCCGCGAGGCCGCCGGCTACGATTTCGCCGAACGCGCCGGCAAACTCGATGCGCAGCGCGAGATCGGTCGCGATGGCACGCGCAGCGTGGCGCGGATTGGCGAACAGCGGCGGCAGGCCGATAATGCCGGCTTCGCCGAGGGCGCGGCCGCGGCTGGCGTCTCGACCCGTGAGGCGGCGCGGCTCGACAGTTTCATCCGCACGCTCGGCGCGACCGCCGGCAACCAGGTCGACATGGCCGAGGGCGGCACCGCCGGAATCAGGGACCGCGCCGGCAACGAGCGGCTCGGCCGGATCGTCGATGCCGAGCGGCTGACCCGCGTGCAGGGTCTGCTGCGCAGCCACGGCATCGAACTCAGCAGGCGCCAGATCGCCATGGACCAGAATGGCGACTTCACCCTCAACCTGACACCAGTGACGGCCGCACAGATGTGGCGCGGCGGGCTGATCAACCAGAGCCAGCTCGGCGCCGTCGCCAACGGCGGCCACGCCCGCTTCAGCTTCGCGCACAACGACCTGCTGGTGTCCAGTTCGACTGGCTTCCAGCAGGCGGCGCGCAACGACACCAGCACCCGCTTCGAGGCGGGCAAGCAGGCGGGGCCGGATACGATCGAGCATTTCCTCGCCGGCGGTGCGGAGGGCCATGCCGCCATGGCGAACTGGCTGAAGGGCGGGTTCGAGATGGATCGCCAGGGTCACTGGCGGCTGAAGCCACAGGTCGCTGATACTCTCCAGCGAGACGTGCAGGCAGTCATGACTCAGACGGGGTGGCAGCGATCGATTACGCGTAACGCGGAAGATAGCACGGCGATAGGGACGGAAGTGAGCGGGTCGATTTCCGCCGCCGCGCATCAGGCTAGTGGCAATGGGCGGGGTGGCGGCGGCCGGACGACAGGTGGCGTTTCGGGAGCATTGGGGTTCACGAGCGTCGATCGCGGCACGACGGTCGAGAGCGCCGCTGCAACGCTCGACGTCATCAATCACGATGTACGGTCGGTCATCGCCGCAGCCGAGCGAGCAGCCTATCAATCATCTAACCCGGAAAACGCCTTTGCCCGATCGCTGTCAGATAGCATGCTTGGGACGGACGGCCTGCGCGATCGTTACATTCGTCAAGCCGATGCAGCGCGCGGCACATTCGATATTACCGGTCCTTTCACGTCGATCGAACAGGGCGCAGTTTTAGGTACGGGCCGCTTCTCGACCGACCTGGCGCACGGGCCATTTGACGACGCCGACGCGCCCAACGTGAAAGGCAAAAAATGACCGCTATCGATCGTGATGGTGGAACCGGCGCCAATGCATTGGACCCGAACGTGGATCAAGCGGGTCGGTGTAGGGATCTCTCCATCCACCAACCGATCGCTTCGGAAACATTTCCTCATGCGATGGCGGTACCAGCTCCCAATCGCTCCAGGCGAACCACGCACGCGCGAAGCCCAAGCCGAGGATCATGAGGATAACCGTCGGAAAGAAGGCAAAGTTTAGGAAGCCAGCCAAGGCGCCCGTGTAAAATGTTACCAAAGCTGGGAGCCAGAAGCTTGCGAGTTTCCCGACCCAGTAAGCGATCATCCCAGTCCACCAGAGCTTGGCGTACCAAGGACGCCAGAGCCAGTCCCTCGTCAGCGGACGTGGTGTGGACATCAGGGCAAGATCTTCGTCACACCGAACATCGTCTGCAATCGACATCCTGGGCTCCTTCCAGCAACATGATACCATCTTCGCTGCCCCCCGGAAAACGAGACTGTTCTCAAAACGGCAGCACGAGAGACGCTTTTCATCTCCGCCTTCTCTCCGTCCCCCCGCCCCGCTCCACTTGATTGCCGATGCGGCAGTCAGATGCCCCCTCCCTTGCGCAGCCCTTGTCCGAACGGCAGCATGATGATTGCGGGCAGACCGATCGATCGGGGTGATCATCGGATGCAAGACAATGACCCTCCTCCCTCGCCAGATCGCTTGTCGCCTAAGATCGAATGCTCGTCTCGCTTGGCGGCAAACTCACGACCGTAAGCGCGCGCCACTCCGCCAATCCTATCAATCGCCCGCCTGCTCGGCCGGCAGATCGCACGTGAGCACCACCAGGCGGCAAGGCGAAAGGATGGCAGCCCATCCGACAACGTCTCGATTTGACCAAAGCCCGGCAAAGCGCGACACTCTCACGTCTGCCCGCGCCCGAGATCTGGAGACATGCGCGATGACCCGTGCCGCCCTCTACGCCCGCTACTCATCCGACCAGCAGAGCGCGTCGTCTATCGACGATCAGCTTCGCATTTGTCGCGAGCAGGCGGCAAGAGACGGCTCGCAGATCGTCGGCACCTATCAGGACGCGGCGATTTCTGGTGCGACACTGACATTGCGCCCCGGCATCCAAGGCCTGCTGCAAGATGCCCAGCGCGGCCGCTTCGATGTCGTGCTGGCGGAAGCCCTGGACCGTGTATCGCGCGACCAAGCCGATGTCGCGACGCTCTACAAGCACCTCCAGTTCGCCGGCGTGAAGCTGGTCACGTGGCCGAGGGGGAGATCAGCGAACTGCACGTCGGCCTCAAGGGCACGATGAACGCGCTGTTCCTTAAAGATCTGGCGAAGAAGACGCATCGCGGCATGCGCGGCCGCGTCGAGCAGGGCAAAGCGGGCGGTGGCTTGTGCTATGGCTATGACGTGGTCCGGCGGCTCGAAGGCGCCGGTAACCCGGTGACCGGCGAACGCACAATCAACGAGGCGCAGGCGGCGGTCGTGAGGCGGGTGTTCCGCGACTATGCCGCCGGAGTAAGCCCGCAGCTCATCGCCCGGCGTCTCAATGATGAAGGCATCCCCGGTCCGGAAGGGCAATTGTGGTCACACGGCACATTGCGTGGTCATGCCAGGCGCGGCACCGGCTTCCTCAACAACGAACTCTATATCGGTCGGCTGGTCTGGAACCGGCAGCGCTATGTGAAGGACCCCAGCACGGGCAAGCGTGTCTCGCGGATCAACCCCGAAAGCGAATGGATTACGACCGAGGTGCCAGACCTGCGCATCATCGACGATGGATTATGGCAGGCAGCAAAGGCGCGGCAGGCAAGCATTGCCGTGCAATATGCCGGGTGTATCGAGGCGACGCGCAAGGCCGTTGGCATGCGCGGCACGGTTCGCCCGAAATCGCTGCTGTCGGGTCTGGTATTCTGCGGCGTGTGCGGCGGCCCTTGCTCATTACGCGGTCAGGGCCGTTTCGCCTGCTCGAGCCACAATGACACCGGCGCGTGCAAGAACGGTCGCAGTATCACCCGGCTGGCGCTGGAATCTCGTGTCCTTGATGGGCTCCGAGACCGTCTCATGGCGCCGGAAATGGTCTCCGAGGCCATCGACGCCTATGTGGCTGAGAATAACAGGCTCAACCACGACAGGCGGGCATCTCACGTCGCCGACACGGCGGAACTGAGCCGCGTCGTCAGGAGCATCGGCGAGGTTCTCGATGCGATCGAGCAAGGCCGAAAAAGTGATGCATTGTTCGATCGGCTCGAGGGGCTCGAGGGGCGGCAGAAGCAGCTCAAGGCTCGCCTGGGTGACGCTCCGGCCGACGTGCCCGACATCCATCCGAACATCGCCGAGATCTACCGGCGCAAGGTTGCGCGCCTTGCCGAGGCGCTGAACCATCCGGCGGACCGGGACGAAGCCTCCTACGCCATCCGCAGCCTCATCGAGCGGGTGACGCTGCACCCGGGGCAGCGGCGTGGCGAGATACACGCGACGTTGCACGGCGAGTTTGGCGCGATCCTGGAGTGGATGTCAGCCCGCAATGGTAGACACGACAACGCCCCCGTTGCTTGTGCTACGGAGGCGTTTATGTCGTCGAAACTGGTTGCGGGGACCCGCTTCCATCTTAACTTGCGGGCTCGGCGACCAGTGATCGGGACCCAGTTACACGATGCGATGCCGTCCCCTGCCCTGTTCCCAGGGCTGTTTGCAACTCTTGCTTGATCGGCGGCGGCGACGTGAATTTGCCGTCCTCTGCTTGGCAGCCTCCTGACGAGATCGGGTCGCTTCTCTTAAGCTCACCTGGACATCCCTGAGATCCGTCAACGCTACGTCGTCCGAACCTCGACTGGCGGGAAGCCCACAATATCGTAGGTAGCCGAGGCGATGCCGATACCAGCTTCATCCATCTTTCCGATGATCTCTCGGCTCATGCTGTCCTTCACACCGCGGATGAGATGCGTGTGGACGATGAAGCGGACGGTGAGTTCGAGCCAGTTATCCGTAATGCGGTAGAAGACCTTCGGGATCAGATCGAGAGGTTGCACGTCGAAACGGCGCTGGAGGTCATCCTTAACGGCTTCCTCGAGCATCGCGGAATCGACGGCATTCTGCCGCGCCGCTTCGAGCATGATCTCCTCGACCTTGGCGCGGTCCGACTGGTAGGTGATCGGGATCGACATCTCCTCCCAGATGAACGGGAAGTCGCGGGTGTAATTGAACACCGGCTCGGCAAAGATCTTCGAATTGCTCACCGTTACGATCCGCCCGGTAAACTGGCGGCTCTTGACCCACATTGCCGGATCGCCGCCTTGGACGCTCGGCGGCTGACCCATCTCCATGATCGTGGTCTGGATGAAGCCTAGCCGCAGTACGTCGCCGCGCACGCCCCCCATGGAGATGCGGTCGCCGATCGTGAAGGTGGAGCCCCGCAGGATGACGAAGTAGCTCGCGATCGAAGTTACCGGCTGCTGGAGCGCGAAGGCCAGGCCGGCCGACATCAGGCCGAGCGCCGTCGCGAGCCTAGTGGGATCGCTGAACCAGATCGAGAGCAGCCCGAGGATCAGCACGATCGCACCGAACAGGCTGATCGCCTGTCGCATCCAGAATCGTGTCTGCACCGAGGCGTGATCGGTCTTGCGGAGCAACAGCCCAACCAGAGCGCGCAGTGCCGAACTTGCGAGCAGAATCACGACGATGAACGCCAACGACAGCAGCAGCTTGCGCCCGTTCTCGGCATTGACGCCGACCCAGTCGATCCCGAGAAGATGCATAAAGAAGCTCCGGTTGATGCGTCAGCGGGTCGGTGGTGCACCCGTCCGGCGCGCCTCTGCCTTGTCGATTTCCTGCTGCAGGAAGAAGTTGAGCGCTGTTCGAAGAACGACGATCGCACCAAGCTGCCCGATCTCGGTCCAGGTCGGCGCAACGGCCGTGCGCAGGATGTCGGCACCGAGCTCCAGTTCCAGCGCAACCGCCAGCCAGCGGCCAAGCTTGAGCCGAACGGCTTCCTTGGCATCCGGCTCGCCGGGAACGGTCGTACGCGGCACAAAAAGGGTGAGCGCGCGCAGGAACGCTTCTATCGCCGCAAGCCCGATCACAAGCGCCGCGCCTGCCTCTACGCCTGCGGCGAGCCACAGAGTGGCCTCCTTCAGCAGCTCCATCATCGTGCGCTGCATGCACTGGAGAGCGGACCGTCCGCCTGCATGGCTTCAAAACGACGATGTCGGTCGCGTAGCTCGGCAACGTCTGACGGCGTGCCGATGTCGCGTTCGCCATCGCCGAGGACGAGATCGGCATGGCGGCGCAGCACAGCCATCCGCCCCGGATCACGCTCGTAGCCGATGACCGCGGTCAGCACCTCGACCATCCGGATCAGCACGGCAGCGCTACCCGCCGCATTCTGGCGGATCATGTGGAACATGGCGTCGACCAGCCCGTCATAATCGATCGCCGGGAAGATTAACACTGGCCTGCCGTCACGTGCGATCCGTCCGTCGGGTAGGTGGCGCGGGACGATGTCGCAGAGCGACGCGCCCATCCGATCCAGCACGCTCATCGCCGTATGCGGATCATTGATCCCAGGCGAGAGCGCCCTCACGGCGATCTCGACCAACTGGCGCACCGCGAACTCGAGATCTTCCTTGCTCACCCGCTGCCCGCCAAGAGCGGTCGCGCGGCGGATAGCCTCTCCCGCGTCATCGATCGCCGGTTCGATCATCGCGATCGCCGCACCCGGAAACACGAAGTCGCCCGGACGCACGAGCAACTGAACGACGGCGTTGCGGCTGCCCGCCCAGTCGGCGAGCTGATCGGCGTCAAACTCCTGTACGTAGCCTCGCCGCGCGTCGGGCACCGCAACGACACCTCCGCCGAAGCTATGTCGACCGAAGTCAGCAGGGCGATCGGCTGTCGTCAGGCGCTGGATCGCCGAGCGGACGTCCTCGCTAACCAGTTCGATGACGGTATCAACGTTGATGCGGCCGGCCATGTGGCCGACGAAGAAGACCAATGTGCCGACGCAGACAAACGCCAGCAGAATGCCGACGCTCATCGAAAGATGCGGGATGAACTCGCCCTCGGTCTGCGTACGCACGCTGCGGAGCACCATCAGAGCATAGGAGAAGGTGCCAAGGAAGGCGCCCAGCGTGAACTGGTTGCCCCGATCGCGCACGAAGTTGCGCAGCAGCCGCGGGCCCATCTGCCCGGCTGCGAGCGACAGGGAAGCGATCGTAATCGAGAAGACGGTGCCGGCAACGCCGATCGTCGAAGAAGCGACCGCGCCAAGCAAGGTACGGGCGCCCGTACCGCCGCCATTGTAGAGCCAAGGGCTGTCGATCAGCCACTGCGGCACGCGCCCGCTCCGATCGAGCGCGACCAGCGCGACCGCGAGCAGGATACCGCCGACGACGAGCAGCGCCGGCAGCAACCAGAACTTCTCGCCGAGGTCGCTCACCAGCTTGCGGATACGGACGTTCATGGCGAGACCGCCCCGCTCATGCGTAGCGTCGGATCAGCGCACGGCGCAGCTTGCGATCCTCAAGTGAGAAGTAGAGCGCGATCAGGTCGCCTTCGATGACCGTGGAGGCGGCAAATGCGATGTCGGTCGAGTCCCGGTGAGTCGGAGGCGGCGGCACCAGCATCGGCTCGATCCCGCGCCCCGTCACTCGTGTGAAGTCCGTGTCGAAGCTGATCCACCCGATCCGCCAGCGCGCATCGTGCGTCGCGCCGTTGTAGAACATCACCGGGTCCTCCCCGTCAATCATCGTCACAGGGCCGGTTGAAAGGTGCCAATTGTCCCAGCTGTCCTCGCGGATGCCGAACGGATCTGGTAGTACGGTCCAAGGGCCGTCCGGCGTATGGCTGCCAGCCATGCCGATGCGGGATGCCTCGTCGGCGGCATATTCGTAGAACAGCCGCCATTCGCCCGTGGAGGTCTGAGCGAGCGTCGCTTCCTTGATGTTGCCCTCCCCCGGCGGCGCCTTCAGCACCAGCTCGACCTTCTTGAGCGAAGTGAGGTCGGAGCCTTCGGCGAGAATCATCGCGCTCTGCTTCCGCGCGGCATCGACGCCGGTGTAGAAGACGAGATAGCGGCCATCCTGCAGCAGGACGACGGTCGGGTCCTCAACCCCACCGGCGTCGTCAGGGTCAGGGCCGGGATCGATGGCCGGCTTGTCGTCCATGGTGAACGTCAGGCCGTCGATGCTGCTGCCACCGGCGATGATCCCGGTCGGATCGCTGGGTCCCAGCGGCCAGCTCACACCCCGGACCATGATTCGGTAGCTTTTCCCCTCGCGCCAAACGAAAGGGCTCATCAGGTCCATGTCCTTGGCCAATGGGCCACCGGTCAGGACGACGTCGTCGAGCTGCTCGACCGCGTAGGTGACCATGTCAGGCCCCCTGTGCGACGGTAAGCGAAAGCGCGCCGTCGATGGTGACGGTGGTGCCGCTGATATAATCGGCGGCAGGCGAGAGGAGGAACACGACGAGATCCGCCACTTCCTCGGGTCGTCCCGCACGGCCCCACGGGATGTTTGCCTCCAGTTTGACGCGATAGCCGGTGTCCTCGACGGCCTTCTCGTTCATCGGCGTCAGGATCATACCGGGCGCGACTCCGTTGACCGCGATGCCCTTCGGTGCGAGTTCCAAAGCCAGCGTCGCGGTGAGCTGCGACAGCCCGCCCTTCGCCGAGTCATAATCCACGCCACCAGGCCGCGGGGCATGCTCGTGGATCGAGGAGATGTTGACGATCCGGCCCTTCTCGTCCTTCGTCTCGAGCCGCCTGACCAGTTCGCGACAAGTCAGGAACGGGCCGTAAAGGTCAGAGCGGACCACCCGGTCGAACTGGGCCAACTCCATGTCGACCAGCTTCACGCCGCTCATGTTCAAGCCGGCGGAGTTGACGAGGAGGCTCACGGTTCCGAACGCCCCCTCTGCCGCCTCGAACAGCTGGGTCACCGCACCTTCATCGGCGACGTCGGTTTGGACGGCGATGGCCCGATCCCTACCACCGATGGCCTCGCAGACCTGCGCCGCGGCGTCCTTATCCTTGAAGTAGGTAATTACCACCCGCGCGCCGGCGGACCCGAGCGCCCACGCGCAAGCCGCGCCGATGCCGGACTCTCCACCCGTGACGATGGCAACCTTGTCGTTGAACATTCCGCGTCTCCGGCCTGGCGCAGACCGGGAGTCACCGGAGAGTTCGCAGGTCTTGCTACGCCATTGCCTACGCTTGAGAGCGCGCGAGGTTGCCGTAGTCAGCCCAAGGGTATGCGATCAGCATCCTCAGAGGGAGCCTTACCGGACCTTTCCGCTTCGAGGATGGCAGATGTGTCGAGGAACGGCTTCGCCAACCCGTGGTAAAGCCGCTCCTTGGATACCAGCGCGCTGACGCCGTCCGCAATCAGAGCAGTGGCGAACAAAGGTAGGATCATTCCTCGGCTGGCAGTCGTCTCGGTGATGATGATCACCGCCGTCAGCGGCGCGCGCACTACACCGACGAAATAGGCCACCATGCCGAGTAGAACCACCGCACCGGCTGGACTTTCCGGAAACAGGGGGGTCAGCAGGTTGCCGACACCGGCACCGACTGCGAGCGACGGCGCGAAGATGCCGCCCGGGGTCCCGCTCAGCGTCGTTGCGAGCGCGGCCAGGAACTTCGCCGGCCCGAACCAAAGCGAGCCGCCATGTCCCTCGACGAGGCTGCGGGTCGCCTCGTAGCCCGTGCCCCACGTACTACCCGCCGTGGCGAGGCCGAGCACGGCGACCGCCAGTCCGCAGGCCGCGGCAAACAGCACCGGCCGGGATCTCAGTCGCCGAAGCGCCGGGTGCGCGGACTTCGCGAAGCGGAGCACCAGCCGCGTAAATACCCCGCCCGCCAGGCCACCGGTGACGCCGGCAATGGGGCTGATCATAAGCACTGCCGAGACCGACAGCGTCTCCCGCATGGCACCGAAATAAACGTAATCCCCGGCGATCCCGAGGCTCACCAAACCCGAAATCATCACTGCCGCCATGACCAGCACCGCGACACGCTGCTCATAGGCCGAGGCGAGTTCCTCAATGGCGAACGCCACACCGGCCAATGGCGTGTTGAACGCCGCTGCCACACCAGCGGCGCCGCCGGCAATCAGGACGCCAGCGCTGATCGGCACCTTAAAGATTCGATGAACCGCCACCATCAGCGCCGCGCTGATCTGGACGGTGGGGCCTTCACGTCCCACCGAACCGCCGGCGAAGAGCATGGCGATGGTCAACCCGAACTTGGCTGCGGCAGTGCGGAGCGACACCAGAGGACCTCGAGCGGCGACGTCCGGTGTCCGGGTCGCGGCGATGACCTGCGGAATGCCCGACCCGCGCGCCTCGGGCGACCAACGCTGCGTCGCCAGCATAACCACGGCGAAGGTGGCAGGGGTCAGAATGAGCGGGGCGTAAGGCCAGACCGCGACAATGCGGGCAAATACGTGCTGCGCCCAGTCGCCGGCTTTGGCGAAGGTCAGCGCGACCAGGCCGAGCAGGATCGCGCCGCTTGCCGTCGCGATCCGCCGGCTCAGCGCCTTGAGCGGCGGCGCAAGATGAGTCGACCGCCGACGCCGCCACATGACGGATAGCTTGCGGACATCGTTTCGGGAAAAAAGACGTGGCATGGGCTAGCCGTAGCGCAACGACAGCACGGATGCCGTCGCAATCACGACCAGCACCACGAGCACACTGCCCATCCGCGCATAATCGGTGAAGCGGTAGCCTCCCGGCGCCATCACCAGCAGATTGTTCTGGTGGCCGATCGGCGTCAGGAAATCGGACGAAACGCCGATCAGTACCGCCAGCAGCGCGGCGTCCGGATCGACACCCAACAAATGCGCTGCATCAATCGCCAACGGACCCATGATGATCGCGGTCGCGACATTGTTAAGGAAGATCGAGAGCAGCAACGTCACGCCGCACAGGGCGGCAATGACTGCGAAGAGCGGAAGTCCGGCGAGCGCCGTTCCCAGCCACGTTGCGGCAATCTCTGCCGCTCCGCTCGACTCGAAGCTCCGGCCGACGGGGATCATCGCCGCCAGCAGGACTATGATGCTCCAATCGACCGATCGATAAATGTCCTCCGCCGGCACTAGGCGCGTTGCGGCGAGCAGCGCTGCGGTGGCTAGGAAGGCGAGCGCCGGCGGCACGCCCAGCGCTACGATCGAAGCGATGGCTGCCAGGAAGAGGACGAGAATGGTCGCCGCCCGGCGTTTCGCGACGGGCACCGGATCGACTCGGTCGATCTCCAGCAGACGCGCGCGACCGACGAAGCTCGCCAGATCGGCCGGCCTGCCTCGCACGAAGAGTTGGTCGCCAGGTTCGATCCTGAGCGTCGCGAGCGGAACCTTTTGTCGGGCGGCGCGCGGACCGACCGCCACGACGTGGAGGCGTTCGCCGCTGCGGATGCGCACCGCTTCGTGGCTGAGGCCGGTCAGGAACGAGCCGTGCGCGACCACCACTCGCGTGGTGACGGCCTCTCTCACGACGGCGGGGTTCTCGTCGGCAACGAGACCGGTCGCCTCTGCGGCGGTCCATTGCTGCCTGCGAGAGACGACCAGCAGGCGGTCGCCGCCGTCCACCCGGGCTTCCGAGTGGGTCGCAATCCTTTCGCCTCCTCGGAGCAAGGCGAGCAGCCGCACGGAACCCGCGCGAAGGCGTGGCAGCAGATCGGCGAGCGGCATCGATGCTGGAGCGGTGAGCTCGAAGACCCGCCACGATGGCCGCGCCTCCCGCTGCGCAGACTGGCGGACGGGCAGCAGCCGCCAGCCTAGAAGTGTGAGGTAGAGGAGACCAGCTCCGCAGGCGGCGACCCCGACCGGGGTCATGGCGAAGAAGCCGGACGGCGTGCCGAGTTCGGCTTGCCGCACCGACGAGAGGATGATGTTTGCAGGCGTCCCGATCAGCGTGGTCATGCCGCCGAGGATCGTAGCGAAGGCGAGCGGCATCAGCGTCGTTGCCGGAGGCCGGCGCGCGTCGCGGGCGATCTCGGTCGCGATCGGCATGGTGATGACCAGCGCTGCGATGTTGTTCATGAACGCGGAGAGCACCGCGCCGACTAGCAAGAGACCGGACAGGCGCACGGTGAACGACTCGCGCGCCGGGATGGCGATGCGCGCGATCCACGCCGCGACGCCGGACAGCTCGACCGCGCGGCCGACCACAAGAATCGCCGCGACCGCCACCACTGCCGGATCGGCAAGGCCGGAGAAGGCCGCGGCAGGCGTCGTCAGCCCGGTCAACAAGCAGGCGAACAACGCCAGCACTGCGACCAGATCGTGACGAACCTTCTCGCTGACGAACAGGACGAGCGCGCTCACGAGGATCAGCGCGCTGAGTGCCGCCGGAGTCACTGCAGCGTGCCAGACGCGGTTGGGAGTATCACCCGCTTTTCTTGCGCGATCTGAGCACCCGCTCGATCGTCCCACCCTGGAAGATGACCGAGAAGAGGACGACGAGATAGGTAGCGGCCAGCGCAAACGCGCGCGCAGGTCCATCTGGTAGGCCGAGTGCCAGCGCAACCGAGATGCCGCCGCGTAAGCCTCCCCAGATCAGGGTGACCGGCGCCAAGTTCCCGAGCGACAGGAACGGCCGGAGCGCCGCCAAAGGCAAAAGGACCGACACACCGCGCGCGAGGAGGACCAGCGGGATCGCGGCCGCCCCTAACAGGATCAGGCGCATGTCGGACGGGATCGTTACTACCTCCAGCCCGATCAGCAGGAACAGCACCGCGTTGAGAATGTCGTCAATAAGCGCCCAGAACTTGAGCAGGTAATCTCGCGTCACGTCGCTCATCGCATGGGCGACGCCGTGATTGCCGATGATGAGCCCCGCCACCGCCATCGCCACCGGGCCGCTGACGTGCAGCCAGCGGGCGACCGCATAGCCGCCCATCACCACCGCGAGGCTGATCATCACCTCGACCTGATAGTCGTCGATCGAGTGCATTCCCCGGTAGGCGAGCCAGCCTATGACGAGCCCGAGCGCGATGCCGCCGCCCGCCTCCATCAGAAATAGGTGCGTGGCATGGCCGAGCGAGAGCGGCTCGGCTCCCGTCGCGGCGGCGAGGATGATCGCGAACACGACTACGCCGACCCCGTCGTTAAACAGGCTTTCCCCTGCGACCGTGGCCTGTAAGGTCGGCGGCACCGCCGCCTGCCGCATGATCGCCATCACGGCCACCGGATCGGTCGGACTGATCAGCGCTCCGAAGACGAGGCACCAGATCAGCGGAATGGAAAGCCCCATGAGGCCCGCGATGAACTGGAAGCCAAAGCCGACGATCGCCGTCGAGGCGAGAACGCCGACCGTGCTGAGGATCAAGATCGCCCATCGACCGCGATGCATCTCGCTCCAGTCGATGTGGAGCGCGCCAGCGAACAGCAGGAACGACAGCATCCCGTCCATCAGCGTCGCATGAAAGTCGATGCCGGCAATGAACGCGACGATCTCGTGGCTGAGACGGCTGCCTGGTGACAGCCGGTCGATGCCGACGACGATTAGCGACGCGATCGCCCCCATCACCGTTAGTCCGATGGTCTGCGGCAGGTGCAGGAAGCGCCGGTTCAAGTAGCCGAGCGTCGCTGCCAGCACGATCAGGATCGCGGCCGCATCGAACGGGGTGATGATGACGCCGTGGATCATCGCGACACACCCGGTGCGGCGGTCAGGGCGAAGACTTGGCCCGCCGCCGGTGCTGGCGCGGCAGCTACGCCCTGCTGGCGCAAAAGCGCCGCAACGGCGAGACCACGGCGTTGACTGAGCGTCGGCCGCGCCGGAGCCGCTCCTTCGCCGGGCAATCCCGGCACCGCGAGTGCCGGGATATTCCAGCGCCGCGCTTCCCAGGCCGACAGCAGCACCGCCTCCCGCGCCGCCGCATCCAGCGTCTCGACATTGTCGGCGAACCGAATGGTCGGCAGGCGCCCGAGTGGCGGCACAATCGTGATCTGCCAGCCACTGGAAGCCGCTGCCGCGCGATGCTCCAGCGTGCGATAGGCTTCCGCGCCCGCATCGGGCAGCGGCGCCGCGGTCGCGGCTGCGCGGCGATGCTCGCGGTCGATCGTAACGTCATCCGGCGAGACGCCGGCAGCTAGCGCCACGAGCCGCGCGATCGCCACAGTCTCCGCCTCCTCGGCAGCGGCGGCAGCCGAGGCCTGCTCCAGCTCGGCCCGCTGCGCACCCACCGAACCTGCAGACGGGTCGAGCAGCACCTGATCCAGCTGGAGGCGCACGGGCCGGCCGAGCTGATGCGCAAGGTCGGCTTCGATCCGCTTGCTGTCCTTGGCGCTGGCACGCGGCGCGATCACCACCGAGCGGATCGACAGCGGCTTGCGGTCATAGTCGACGTCGAGCTGGGTCACACGGGCATCCACGCCGAAGCTGCCGGAAAGGATGGACCGGATCTTGGTGGTAGTGACCGCTTCCCCGGCGATCTGGCCGAGCGACACCGCCAGCGGCACCGACATGCCGACAAAGACGAGCAGCAGGATGATCGTCTGCGTCCAGCTTTGATGGCTGGAGAGATGATGGCCGAACCCATAAAAGCGGGCCATGATCGTCGCCGAGAGGGCGATCGTCAGGAAGTTGGTCGCGAACAGCGCCAGCGCGCCGGTCAGGATCGCCATGTTGCCGGTCGCCAGGCCATATCCGACCGTTGCGAGCGGCGGCATCAGCGCGGTCGCGATCGCGACGCCCACAATCGTCTCGCCACGGCCGCGGATGATCGCGAACGTGCCGGCGAGCGCCGCGAACAAGGCGACGAGCAGATCGAACAGGTTCGGGCGGGTGCGAGCCAGGATCTCGGCGGTGGGTGCCTTCAGCGGCGAGGCGAGCACGATCATCGCGGTGAACGCCACCCCCAGCACCGCGCCGATCGCCAGCGCGGTCAGCGAGCGGCGCATCTCCGCGAAGTCGAAAAGGGCGAGGCTGAAGCCGAGACCGAGGATCGGGCTCATCAGCGGTGAGATCAGCATCGCCCCGATGACCACCGCCGGCGACGACAGCAGCAGGCCGAGCACGGCGATGCCGGCCGACATCATGATCATGAACGCGTAGCGCGGCGACCAGCCGCTATCGGAGACGATCCGGTCTACGACCTTCTCGTGGTAGACCCCGCCGACGATCGACTGGCGCCACCAGCGGTAAACCGGCAGGCTTCTGAAACCGTGCTCGGGCGCATCCTCGATGGAGGCGCCAGACGACAGCTGGTCGATCACCTGCGCGGTTCGCGTATGTTGCAAGGGTGTTCCATCAAGTGCTTGTGCGGGCACCGGCAAGGGCGTGCAAGCGAGACTGCGACCTTGTTCAACCCGGCGGGGTGGCGCACGGTGACGTGCCAGCCACATTCGAGAGCCCATCCCCTGATAATTGTCATCGCATTGCTTGCCGCTGTCGCGGTCACAGCGTTGTTGAGTTTCGGCAGCTTTGCGCGATCGACCTCTTGGCGGGCGACGGTGACGCCGCTCGCCTCGATCATCGGATCGGGCTTCCTAATCTGCGGTCCGCTGCTCGCACGCGAGTTCGGGTCGGCGGCGATCCTCGCCATGGCGGCGCTGCTGGCGCTCGCCTATGCGGTCGGCGCGGTAGTCCGCTTCAACATCGTCCATGTCGAGAACATCGCGCCGAAGCTGTCGCTTCATGACCCGATGGCCTGGGCGATGCGCGCGGCGCAGGTCATGCTGGCGATCGCCTATGCCGTCTCCGTCGCCTATTATCTGAAGCTGCTTGCCGAGTTCACGATGAAGCCGCTTTCGGTTCCAACTGAATGGCACGGGCTGATCGCCAACATCGTGGTCACTGTGATCATTGTGGCGCTGACGGCGCTCACCTTCTCGGGCGAGATCCGCAAGATTGAGCATGCCGCGCACGCCAGCGTGTCGGTCAAGCTCGGGATCATCGCTGGCCTGCTCGCGGGACTCGCGGTCTGGTGGGCTACACGGACCGGTGCACCGCTCGCACTCCCGCCAGCGCGGCTGACCTTCTCGGGGATTCCGCTGCTGCTCGGCCTGCTGATTACCGTCCAGGGCTTCGAGACTTCACGCTACATGGGAGACAGCTACGATCAGCCCACCCGCGTCCGCACGATGCGCTATGCCCAGTGGCTGTCGTCGGCGATCTATCTCGCCTTCCTTGCCCTGCTCACGCCCTTCCTAGCGGAGGCGCAGCACGCCGAGGGTGTCGCGGGCATCCTCGACATCATGACCATGGTCGCGCCGCTGCTCGGCATCTTCGTGCTGATCGGCGCGGTCTCCAGCCAGCTCAGCGCGGCGATCGCGGACTCGATCGGCTCGGGCGGGTTGATGATGGAGGTTTCGCGGCGGCGGCTGGGCGTGCGGGGCGCGTTCATCCTCGCGAGCGCGCTGTCGATCGCGGTCGTTTGGCTCACCGATCCTTTTTCGGTGATCGCGCTGTCCTCGCGTGCGTTCGCACTGTTCTACGCGATGCAGGCCGTTCTCGCGCTGTGGGTGTCGTTCCGCTCGCAGGTGGGTGGCTGGCCCGCGCGGGCGGGCTTCGCGGCGGTTGGACTGGTCTGCATCGTTGCGGCGCTTGCCGGGGCTCCGGCGGAGAGCTGATCAGAAGCCATCATCATCACCGCTCCGTGTCGGCCTGGGATCGGCCGCAGGTGGCGAATCCCTGCGCGCCCGCACGAGCGGCAGCGGCTCCTTGAAGGTAAGCGTCTGATACGGGAACGGGATCTCCATTCCGGCATCGTCCAGCGCACGCTTGATCGCGCGCACCACCGCGTCGCGCGAACGGTGGGCATCGACCGGCTTGGAACCGGCCCACCAGCGGACGAGGAAGTCGATCGAGCTGTCGCCGAATTGCTTGGCGAACACGTCGATGCGCTGATCCGGGTCGACGCCGTCCGCCGACCGCACCGCTGCTTCGATCACGCGCGCCGCGTCCTCGAGATCGACGTCATAGCCGACGCCCACCTCGACCTGATGCCGGCGCTTGGTCGCGTCGGTCAGGATCTTGACCGGGTTCTTGAAGAGGAAGGAGTTGGGCACGAGCACCAGCTCGTTGCTGAGGTGGCGGAGATAGGTTTCGCGCAGGGTGATCTGCTCGACCTTGCCGGCAACATCTTCGCACTCGATCATGTCGCCGATCCGCATTTTAGGACGAAGCATGATGAGGATGCCTGCGAGGAAGTTCTCGAAGATGTCCTTGAACGCGAAGCCAACCGCGACCGAGCCAAGTCCGACGACAGCGAGCAGATTGGCCGGAGTGACGCCCGGCAGGACGATCGAGCTGGCGATCATAAGGCCGACGATCCAGATCATCACGCTGACCAGCGTCTCGGCGAGGTTGATCAGTGTTCCGCGCACCTCGGTCCGGCTGAGGAGCCGATCCGCGATCCGGCGCGCGAACTTCGCAGCGAACCAGGTCGCGAACAGGATCACCATCGCGATGCCGAGCTGCGGGAGAATGCGGATGAAGTCCGCGACCATCTCGCGCAGGCGATGGAGGAGAATGTTGACGAGATTCATGCGGAGGCGTCGGTTCCGTGATGATGGGCGCTGTGGTCCATGGGATGGCGGCGGTTCTGAACGAACAGGTACGCCGCCAGCACCAGCGCGACCAGGTTGAGCCAGAAGGTGTAGTTGAAGCTGAACTTTGTCATTCGTGCGCGGATGTCCACGGCGCGGTCGGGCACGAAGCCCGTGGCCTGAAAGCCAAGATCGACGACCAGCGCCGCCGCCGCCATCGTCACGAAGAAGATTGTCGCCATGTAGGCCATCATCTTCCATCCGAAGTAACGACGATAGACGTCGAGCAACGGTAGCACGATCAGGTCGGCATAGAGGAAGGCGATCACCCCGCCGAAGCTCGCACCGCCCGACCACAGGATGGCCGCGAGCGGCACGTTGCCGATTGAGCAGACGAAGGTGAGCATCGCCACGATCGGTCCGATCAGCACATTGGCGACGGTCCGCACCGCCGGCGAGGCGTCGGCGAGGAACAGCGCCTGCCACACGCTATCGGGCACGAAGGCAGAGAGAAAGCCGCCGATCAGGAAGCCGGCGGCGAGATCCTTCCAGAGCATCCGCCATTCCATCGCGAAATTTTGCGCGACCTTGATCCGTGCCTCGGGACTGGCGAGGCGGGCGCGCCAGGTCTCGCCTTCGGCGGCTGCGCTCATATGCTCATGGCCGTACCCTTCCTCCTTATAGGTCCGCGCCTCCTCGACGAGCCGTCTCGGGAACGTCAGCTTTACCAGCACGCTCATGACCACGATCAGCACCACGCCGCCGATCCACTCCGCCGCCATGAACTCCCAGCCCAGCAGCAGGAACAGGATCACGCCCAGCTCCAGCACGAGATTAGTGGATGCGAACAGGAACGCGAGGCTCGCGACCAGCGCCGCGCCTTTCTTGAATAAGGTCCGCATGATCGCCGCAGAGGCATAGGAGCAGCTGGAGCTCGCCGCGCCGGCGACGGTCGCAAGCGCGATCTCCCTGGCGCCGCCTCGGCCGAACGCCTTGCGCATCTGTTCGGCCGGGATGATCGCCTGCAGCACGGCCGACAAGCAGAAGCCGAGAACGAGGCTCCAACCGGTCTGCCAGAACATGCCTGCCGCCATGAGCAGCGCGTGCTCGCCTCTGTCCAGTACTGCCATGTCCGCACCTCCGTTGACGGAGCGAACAATCAGATCACCCGTTCCTCTGACGTGATCCTAGGCGGCGTTTTCTGGCAGGTCTCTCAGCTGACAACCGTCCCGAGCCAGGTTTGGTTGCTGGATGTGGACTGATTGCTTGAAGGAACGCTGAAGTTGCTAATAATAATCAGGTCGACGAGTGGAATGCGCGCAATGCCTTATCGGCGCCCGCGACTTCCTTAAGCCAACTTGTCCGGTCGCCCGTGTCAAAGATCATGAGAGCCCAGCACCCAGCCGTACAGGTCTTCGCGTCGCCATCCGTCAGCCGTCCGGCGAGGCATCGCTGCTACATACGCAAGTAGCGCGTCAAGCCTTGAAACTTGGGCGACGGGCGCGACCTCAAGCAATTCTAGCCTGAGTTCACCCTGGCTACCTGGCGTCGAGCCCGCTGTTACCGCTGGCGAACTCGCAACCATAACGCCTCTGTTGGTTGCGAAATACCGCATCGATGCTGCTCAACTTTTTGTTTTGACGTGATAATCTTGTTTTGCGGTGGTTGCGGGGACCCGCTTTCATCTTAACTTGCGACGCGCGGCTGGCCCGCCTCTGCTTCCGCCAGGGCTTGCCAAGAGCATCTTGGTTCAGGGGCTCTTCACCGCCGTGGCGTAGGCCGAGGCGGCACCTCCGACGTTCGCGACATCATCGCTAAAAAAAGGTGGGCCGGATCATTGTTCCGTCAAAATTTTTCCGGATTTACTCAGAACATGACAGGGACGTGTGGGCTCTGCGATAGTGCTGCGATATCAACCTCTTGATTGCAGCAGGCTCCCGTATTTAGGTGGAGCGTACTCATTCATTCGACTACGGCTTCCGGTCGACAGTCGCTCGCCTAACTGTGCGGGCGTAGAGCGTCAGGAGTTGAAGCGATGACCCGCTGTGCCAATTCGACTGCAGTGTTGTAGCCTGGCTATATGTTAGCCACCTTTCTGGAGCGCGGCAACGGTGCCCGGCCGCGGCCACCTACCCGGTGCCAAGACGCCTGAGCTGTTACGAGATACGGTGTCGCGTCAGTCGGCCACTAACGCATAGGACGCCCATCACCGCCAGCTATCAGCACTCAGCCCGAGGATGCTCCCGATGTGCGTGCCGCCTCAGGCTCGCAAACGGTTGATACTCCCTCCCCGCGCTTTGTCGGATCGGCAAAGTCAACGATCAGCAGAGTCGGATCTCCGTTGATCGGTCCGTCGAACAGCAGCAGCCCGGCAAAGCGGCGATCTGTCGCGTCGAGCGGCACAAGTGCCTCCGGCTTCACCTCGGCGCCATGGCCGGGCATGTAAATAGGCGTCCAACCGGGACCCCTTATCGGCGTGTAAAAGGGACCCCCTCCTCGAGCAGCGGCACGACGATGGCGGGCGCACCGTTCGCGCTGGTTGCGGCGTAGGGCGGGCGTAGCCCGACCGGAGGCGCAACCAGCGCGAAGCGTCCTTCCATCGGGTGCTGCGGGCGTCAGCTGCGGTACTTGAGCGCCAGCTGTCGTTGCCGGTCTCGACGATGTCGCAGTGTTGGGTGAGCCGGTCGAGCATGGCGGTGGTCATCTTGGGATCACCGAACACGCTCGGCCACTCGCCGAACGCCAGGTTGGTGGTGATGATCACCGAGGTGCGCTCGTAGAGCTTGCTGACGAGGTGGAACAGCAGCTGCCCGCCGGACCGCGCGAACGGCAGGTAGCCAAGCTCGTCCAGCACAACGACGTCGAGCCGCGCGAGCTGAGCAGCCAGGGTCCCGGCCTTGCCGATCCGGGCCTCTTCTCGAGCCGGTTCACAGCCGGGTCATCCGCACCCGCTCGCGTCGCGGCCGCGCCTCGTTCTCCACCAGCAACGCATCGAGCCGCTCCTGGAACGGTCCGATCCGCGGCAGTGGCTGCACCGCTCGCCGGTAGGTGAACTCCGCCTCCGGCGCCCGGATCGCCTTCCTCACCACCTTGCGCGACAGCCTCAGATCCCGCGCGATCGCCTTGATCGACTTGCCCTCAGCGTGCTCGCGCCGAACCCGAACCACCGTTTCCAATATCAACATCCCGATCCCGCCGCCCCGGTCATCACCAAAGCAGACGCGCCTAGAACATCAGGATGTGGGGTCCCTTTTAGACGCCGATCACCCCGCTACCGGGGTCCCCATTGCACGCCGGTCCTCAACCAGACGCTTTTCGTGTCGCTCGGCCATGCCCGCTCGGTGCTGCGGCTTCGGCGCGACGACTACAACCATGTGCGCCCGCATAGTGGTGTTGGCGGGCTGACGCCCGCCGATGCTGCCAGGCGGGTTGTGCAACACCGCCCCGAGGGGCACCATACCAACCCCGGACTCCAGTTATGACTGGTAGAGCTTTGGGGAGCACGTCAGGAGTTAAGCTCATCGCAGCGGTCGAGATCCAGGTGCATTGCCATGAGCGCCTGACGCAAGACCATCAACCAAGGTGTCTGCCTGATCGGCTTTCCACAAACCTGTTGTAAGTTCGCCGCGTACATTTCCAGCAAGGAACGCGGTATTGATACCGAGAGGCACTGAGAAGGCCAGGTGTCGAACTCGAAGGGATCGTCGGACTGACGAGGCAGCAGCTACCCGCGCTCAACTGAACAACGGAGCCGAACTGCGACAGTTTAGCTCTGCCCGAGAGGACGTTAAGAAAATATATGCTGCGGCTTGCCTGCTCGGGCGAAGCGATCGGCTCGCTCCACGTATGTTGCCGATCCGCGTGCAGCGAAGCGACGTGCAAGGATCCTAGTTGGGCGTACTTCAACTGTCCGCTAAAGGCAGCCCCTCTGTCGATCTTGACTCGTAGCGACGGGAAAGCCGTGCGAACCGATTTTTTCCAGTGATCCTCACGATCGTTCAGGGGTACGTCGGCAGTTACACAGGTCAGCATCCTGCAACTCCTCATTCCTCCGCCCACTAACCGTCAAAGGCGCACCATCGGGACGTTGATCCGCAAACTATCCATTTACCCGCCTCACCCTCCGAGTCTCACCTCCTTGCGCCCAAAGCGGTGGTTTCGAAGCACTCCGGACCAGACAATCTAAGAGAATTGCATGATGGCTCGCTGCCAGCGTCATCGCTTATGATCTTAAGCCAATCCTTGCTCCAGGGTAGATTTGTCGCTCGGCCCTGCTGTCCAGACGGAGGTCCATGTGCTCGGATCACCCTCGGCTGATTGCGAAAACGAGCGATCCGTCCTCGATTGCCGCGTTTCAGCCGAGCGGCGAGTGGCTCAAGTGTCCACGGCATGGCCCAGCTTGGGTACGAGAACGGTTCGTTCGAAAGATATGAAGATCGTTCCGTCCGCCTTCCGGCCGATCGTATTCACCGTGACGACCCCCTGCGTCGGCCGCTTCTGCGATTCACGCTTCGAGAGCACCTTCGACTCGGCGTAGATCGTGTCGCCCACATAGACCGGGGCACTCAGGCGAATGTCGTTCCAGCCAAGATTTCCGATCGCCTTCTGGCTGACGTCGCTGACGCTCATCCCGACCACGATCGACAGGGTCAGGCAGCTGTTCACCAAGGGAGCGCCGAATTCCGATCGCGCGGCATATTCCTTGTCGAAATGCAGCGGATGCGTGTTCATGGTCAGGAGGGTGAACCACACATTGTCGGCCTCGGTAATCGTCCGCCCGGGGCGATGCTCATATACGTCGCCGACGACGAACTCTTCATAGTGCCGGCCGTAACTTTCCCGATACCGGTTGGGGCCGATCTGCTGCGCTGTACCTACCACTTCCATCCTTTCACGTTCAGTCTCGGACGAGGGACACGTGCTCATCCAGCAGGGGGGTGACGAGCGTTGGCATGGCCGGCTCGTACTGGAACCTGATGGGCGAGCCGATGTGACGAAGGCCGTCCGCGTCACGGGTGATAAAGCCGCGCGCTGCGAGGTGCGGATCCGCCAGTGCCTCCGGCATCGTCGCCACCCTGCCCCAACAGACATCCATGTCGGCCAGCATCGCTTCGGCATCGGCGGAGGACATGGCGGCAAAGGTCGACTGGAGCAGGGCGACGACCGGCGCCTGATGAGGTCCCGGCCCGCGCTCGCACAACGGCGCCAGATCCTCGCGCCCCAACGCGCGCAGAAGCGTACGCACGAATTTCGGCTCCTGCCCGGCGATCGCCACCTGCCGGCCGTCGGCGCAGTCATACAGGCGGTAGAAGGCCGCGCCGCCCGTCGTGCGTTCGTTCGGCGTGTCGGGCGCCCGCCCTTCCGCCAGCGTCGGCCCCAGCACGTTCAGCATGGCACCCACCAGCGCCTCGTGCATCGATATGTCGATCCGGTCGCCCAGCCCGGTCCGCTCGCGCCGCAGCAGCGCCATCAGCACGCCCGCCAGGCCCTGCAGCCCGGCGGTCACATCCGCGATCGGTATCGCCGGAAGGGCCGGGCGGCCGTCACCGCCCAGATTGTTGCTCAGCAGGCCGCCGATCGCCTCGATCGCAAGGTCATGGGCGGGACGGGACGCATAGGGTCCGTCCTGTCCGAAGGCGCTGATCGAGAGATAGACGATGCGCGGATTGCGCGACGCGACGCTGGCATAGTCGACGCCCAAGCGCGCGGCGACGCCCGGCCGGTACGATTCGACCACGACGTCCGCCGTATCGACGAGCCGGAGGAACGCCTCCCGGTCGGCCGGCGCCTTCAGGTCCAGCACCACGCTCTTCTTGCCGCGATTGAGATTGCGGAAGAAGACCGTGTGCGCACCGTCCGCCAGGCCGATGTGGCGCCCCGGATCGCCTTCGTCTGGAGCCTCGATCTTGATGACCTCGGCCCCATGATCGGCCATGCCGAGCGTTACGTATGGCCCCGGAAGGAAGCTCGAAAGGTCGAGGACCCGGATACCCTCCAGCTTCATGCGAGGCCCTGCCCAGCGACCCACCGTTCGATCACCCGCGCCACCTCGTCGCTGTTCGTCTCCAGCATCATTGCATGGCCGTTACCGTGGACGCCCTGCTCCTCCAGCCGGACATGCTCCACCCGCGCGCCGGCTTGCGCGAGGAAGTCCACCACGCCATGATTGTCGGTCGCCATCCACGACGCCTCGGCCGTGACGATCGCGATCGGGAAGCCGGACAGGTTGGGCAGGCGGCGCGCCGGCGCCTGCTGCACCAGGCATGGCACGGTGCCCTCCCGCGCGGGCGCCCGCTCCTCCAGCCGCAGATCCCCGGGCGTCGCGGCCGGTGGATCGAAGGCCAGCGGCGCGGCCGTCAGTCCCCAGACCAGCTTGCCGCCCGCCCTCTCGGTGAAGGGCGGGCCGACGGGCTCGACCGCGACGATGGCCTTCACCAGCCCGGGCCGCGCGTCGGCGATCAGCCATCCGCTCGGCCCGCCGGCCGAATGGGTGAGCAGGATCGCCGGGCCGATCTCGTCGAGCATGGCCGCCCCTGCCGCCTGGACGTCGCGATGCGCCTGCGCCATGTCCGCCTGCGCCGGCCCGGCGCTGGCGAGGAAATGGTCGAAGGCCGGGTCGCCGAGCCGCCCGGAGCCCGGCCACTTGTCATGCAGTCGCGCCTGCGGATACCGCTCGGGAAAGTCCTCCGGCCGGCAGAACCACTCCTCGAGGAACGCCGTCGGCAGCAGCGGCGTCATCGCGCCCAGCGCGTCGGGGTGGAAGGGTGCGCGGCCGTGCCCCGGCCGGTCGACGACGTAGACCGCGTAGCCCTGGCGCACGAACCAATGTACCCAGCCCTCGCGACCGTCCGCCGTGCCGAGGAAGTCGAGCCCCTGGCCGCCGCCGCCGTGGATCATCACGATCGGAAGCGGGTGCGCCAGAACCGCCGGAATCCAGTATTCGACGTACATCTGCCCGCGTGGCACCGGCCCGGCCGGCGTGTCGAGCGGCGTCGCGCCGACCCAGAAGAAGCCCTGCGCGGCGAGTGCGAGCGGCGCCCGCGACGCGGCGTGCAGGTCCGCCGGGCGCAGCGAGGGCCGGGCCGTGCTCACGACGGCAGCACCGCGAGCGACCGGTCGAGCAGCGGCGCCGACTCCAGCGTCCTGGTGAACATCAGCCGGTCCAGCCGGAAATCGTCGTCGGTCGAGAGCCGGCGCAGCATGGCCAGCGTCTGCTCCAGCATCGCGCCGCCGCCGGATGCGTGGAAGATGACCTGCTTGTTGGCCGACGCCTGCGGCGAGGCACGATCGACGAACATGGCGCGCCGCTCGTCGCTGTAGCGGTCCAGCACCGCATCGTCGGCCTGCTCCAGGACGATCGCCGCCAGCGCCGGATAGAGGACATAGCTGTCGAACAGCCCGGACGTGAGCCCCAGCCCGCCGGTCGGATTGGTCGCGTGCGCGGCGTCTCCGGCCAGCACCACCCGCCCGACGCGGTATCGCGAGGCGGAGCGCTGGTGCATGCGGTAGGGCGTCGCCATATCGACCCGATAGTCGTCGGCGCCGGGCAGTATCTCGCGGTAGAAGTCCGGCAGCCGGTCCATGAAAGTGTCCGCCGGCAGAGCGCCGTCCTCCATGTAGGTGCAGCGCCACAGGCCCTCATTGTCGATCTTGGCGATCACCGCGCCGTAGGTGTCGTCGATCAGCAGCGTCGAGCGCGCATAGCCGTGCCGCTCGAAATCATAGTGGACGTTGGTGGCGACGAACCGCTCCGGCCAGGTCATGCCCTCGAAATCGAGCCCGAGCAGCTGCCGCACTGCGCTTCCCGCTCCATCCGCGCCGATCACCCAGGCGCTGCGCACCTCCTCCGGGCCGGACGGCGTGTCGATCGACAGCGTGACGCCGTCGGCGTCCTGCCGCAGCGCCGTCAGGCGGGCATTGAAGCTGATCTCGGCGTTCGGCAGCTGCCCGAGCCGCGCCATCGCGATCTCAGCCAGGCGATGCTGGCCGAGATGGAGGTTGTAGGGATAGGGCGTATGCCCTTCCAGCACTTCGAGGCTGTAGGGAATGCGCTCCCCCGTGCGGTGCACCAGATAGGTATAGTCCTGCTTGCGGAAGCCGATGCCCTCCGCCTCGGCGAGGATGCCGAGGCGATCGAGTCCCTCCAGCACGGACCAGTGATACACCATCGCGCGCGGCGAGTTGATGATGTGCGGCCCGGCCTCGACGAGCCGCACCTTCACGCCCGCCTGTGCGAGGCCGAGGGCGTTGATGAAGCCGGTCGGCCCTCCGCCGACGATTGTGACGTCATACATGGCTGGTCTCCGGTCGATGGCACCGGCGCGGACAGGAAGCGCGCGCGGCAAGGCGAGGGTGGCCCGTGCGCGGCCTCACGCGGAGGCCCCGCGCGGCGGCGGCGACGCGGCGGTGGCGCCAAGGCCGCGCAGGAAGCTGTCAAGGTCCGCGTCGAACCGCTCCGCCTCCTCCCAGAAGGGCATGTGCCCGGCGCGGTCGTAGACGATGCCGCGGCATCCTGGCGCCAGGCTGCCGGTATGCTCGCTCATCGCGGGAAGGTTGATCGGATCGAGCGCGCCGTGGACCGTCATGACCGGCACCGACAGGCCGGCGAGCACCGCCTGATAATCGACCGGCCGGCCGACCAGCGCGAGTCTCACCGCGGGCGGCACCACCATGTTGTAGGCGAGCATGAATTCCAGCTCGGGCGGCGCGGGCGGCACGGCCGTGCAGGCGGCGAGCAGCGCGCGCGCCGCCGCGATCACCTCGACAAGCTCGGTCGCCTCGGCCAGCCGGCGGAGGATCGCCGCCCCGTCGCCCATCATCGCCCGATCCCCGCTGGAGGTCGACGCCACCTTCACCAGCCCGCCGATCGCGCCGCACCCGCGCTGGGCTAGATAGTCGAGCACGACCCGGCCCGCATAGGACCATGCGACCAGCACCGGACTGACCAGCCCGGCGGCGTCGATCACCGCCGCCAGCTCGTCGGCCCAGCGGCGGGGCTCGCGGTAGAACGACGGATCGAGCGGCTTGTCCGAGGCGCCATGCCCGCGCAGGTCGTAGGTCACGAGCCGGTGGCGGTCGGCGAGCGGCCCCGTCACCTGCTTCAGCCACGCCAGACTGGATTGCGAGTAGCCGTGGACGAACAGCACGTCGCGCCCGCCACCGCCGCGATCATGGTCCTGCACGGCGATGGCCAGGCCATCGGGCGTATGCGCGGTGATCGGCCGGTAGCGGAGCGTCCGGCCGAGGACGGAAGCCTCCACCGTCATGCCACCGCCTCCGCCGGCGGGGCGACGACGGGCGCGCGTCCTTCGAAGGCGTTGCCCAGCAGCGCGCGAAGCGGCCCTTCCGCCAGCGGCGCCGGATTATAGTATGGATTGGTCAGTGCCAGTTCGACCACGCGGTCAAGGCCGTCCTCCGGCATGCCGATGTCCTTCAGGCCGCGGGGCGCGCCGGACCCGGCCAGCAGATCGTACAGTCCGCCCGGCCCGTCCTTCGACGACAGCGCCCGCGCCACGCGCATCATCGCCTCGGGCGCGGCCGCCGCGTTGTAGGCGGCGGCGTGCGGCAACACGATCGCGTGCGTCTCGGCGTGCGGCAGGTTGAACGTCCCGCCGAGCGTGTGGCACAGCTTGTGGTGCAGCGCCATGCCGACCGAACCGAGCACCACCCCGCCCAGCCACGCGCCGTAGAGCATGTCGCTGCGGGCCGGCAGATCGTCCGGCGTATGAATCACCCGCGTCAGGCTGCGCCCGATGGCGCGGATACTCTCTTCCGCCATGATCGAGACGAGCGGGTTCGCGTTCTCGGCGTACAGCCCCTCGACGCAATGCGCCACGGCATTGAGGCCGCTGACGGCCGACAGGCGCGGCGGCAGGCTCAAGGTGAGCAGCGGATCGTAGATCGCCGTGCGCGGCAGGACGCCGCGATCGCGCCCGGTGCGCTTCACGCCATCCTCGGTCAACCCCCAGATCGGCGTCATCTCGGATCCGGCGTAGGTGGTCGGCACCGCGACGATCGGCACTCCCGTGCGCAGCGCGATCGCCTTGGCCAGCCCGGTCGTGGAACCGCCTCCGATCGCGAGCAGCCCGTCCGCGCCCGCGCGCCGCAACGCCGCCTCGGCCGCGTCGACGGTCGCGACCGGCACGTGCATCACCGCGCCCGCGAACACTCCGGCGCACAGATCGCCGAGCCGCCCGCCGGCATCCTCGGCGAGGCCGGCCTGCTCGGGCGTGGCGAGCACCAGCAGGCGCGTGGCGACGGCCGCCGCTTCCTCGGGCAGCCGCGCGAAGGCGCCGGCGCCGAATACCACCCGAGTCGGGAGCGCCTGATAGGTGAACGGCTGCATCACGCGTCCCCGGCCGGCACGACCGTGCCGACTGATTTCAACTCGCCGCGCGCCAGCGGGGACGCCGCGCCATACGGCACGCGCGGCCAACCGCCCGCCCCGATCAGATCGTCGCCAGCCACCAGCATCGCCGTCACGTCACCTTCCGTGAGCCGGGCACGGGCCCGGACATGTCGCGGCCGGGGCCGCCCATCCGGCGGCCGGACGACGACGCCCCCGGCCGCATGGCACCGCCGCGACCCGGCGGCGGACGCTCAGTTGAGCTCGAACGGATCGTTCAGCTCGGTCACGATCTGGTCGCGCCGGTCACGGAACTGCGGCGAGACGATCACCTCCTGCCCCAGCCGGTCCGCCGCCTCATCAACGTCGAAGCCGAGCGAATGCGTCGCCTCGAACAAGGCACCACCCGGCGTGCGGACGTAGATCGACTCGAAATAGCCGCGATGCTTGCGATCGGAGAAGTCCGTCAGGCCCATGCCCTCGACCTCCAGCTTCACCTGATGCTGCACGTCGAGGTTCGGCACGGCGAAAGCGCCGTGATGGATCATGCCCTCGCCGTAGAACCAGCTGCCCGGACGGGCATCGGGCTGGAGGTGCACGTCGATGATGTGCGCGGCCTTGCCACCCTCCACCGCGTAGCGGGTGAAGGCGCCGTCGGCGCCAAGCTCGCGATAGTTCCACGCATCCTTCATGAAGATGTCCATATCCTCGTTGTCGCGCGTGAGGACGGTCCAGTTGTGGAAGCCGCGAATGGCATGTTCCGGCGGCACGTCGCCGCCAACGAAGGGCTTGCGATCGTCCGCCGTCTCCTCGACGAGCTCGAAGTTGAGGCCGCAATCCGGATGCTCGAACTGGATGATCTGCTGGCCGAACCGCTCATACACCTTGACGATCGGTACGCCGCGCTCGGTGAGACGCTCCTTCCAGTAGGGGACGGCGCCCTTCGGCACCGAGTAGCTGCACAACTCGATCTGCCCCGCGCCGCGCTTCGCCTTGCGGCCGTCGCGACGGAAGGGGAACACCGTCGTCAGCGTGCCGGGATCGCCGGTCTCGTTGCCGAAATAGAGATGGTAGATCGGCGCGCCGCCGTCGTACAGCAGCGTGCGCTTCACCAGGCTCATGCCCAACGTCTTGTAGAACAAATCGATGTCGCCCTGCGCCGAGCCGGTGCACAAGGTGATGTGGTGAAGGCCGCCAATGCGATCAGACATGAGACTCTCCCGTGCAGCGTGAACCTGCGACTTGACCGGACAAGTTGTATGTGCGCCGCCGGCACTTGTCAACGATCCGCGTGAACGTTGCCGCACCGCACCGTTTCGGCGTAGACGGTGGCGAAGGGAGATGAGCTTGGCGGCCGAGACGGGAATATCGAAGCGCGGGCGGGACGACAGGTCCGGCCCACCGCTGTACCGGCTGGTCGTCAAGACGCTGCAATCGGAGATCGTGCAGGGCGTGTACCCGGTCGGCACGCAACTGCCGTCCGAAGCGGCGCTGATGCAGCGGTTCAGCATCAGCCGGCACACCGTCCGCGAGGCGCTGCGCTATCTGCGCGAGGCGGGCATGGTGAAGTCCCACCAGGGCCTCGGGACCATCGTACAGCGGCCGGGCGGCGATCGCGGCTACGTCCATCAGATCAACACGATCGCCGACCTCTTTCCGACCAACGTCGAGACCCGCTACGACCCGATCGACGGGACGCTCGCCCCGCTGCCCGAGGACAAGGGCTTCGCGCTGGGCGACGAGAGGCGCAAGTGGCTGCGTATCCAGGGGCATCGCTTCCGCCCGGGCTCGGCGACGCCGTTCAACGAGGTGGAAACCTATGTCGCCGCCCGCTTCGCCGGCGTCGGCCGGGTCATTGCGCCCCATTCAGGCTCGATCTACGCCGTCCTCGAGACCATCTACGGCGAGACGATCGTCGAGGTCGAGCAGGTCATCACGACCTTCATAGCGGATGGCACGGCCGGCGCCGCGATCGGCCTGGAAAAGGGCACGTTCGGCATCCTGGTACGTCGCACGTACCGGATCCGGTCGGATGACGACATCGCGTTGCTGAGCCTCAACCGCTATCCTCCGAACGAGTTCTCCTACGCGATGACGTTGCGTCGCGTCCGCGACTGACCGGGCATCGGCCGTCGCGTGGCGCCGCGAGTCAGAACATCGAATTGTCGTTGCCGCTTTCGGCGGGCACCGGCTGCACGACGTCCCAATGCTCGACGATCCGCCCGCCCTTGACGCGGAACAGGTCGACCACGGCCATGCCGCGGTCATCCGGCGACATGCGGAGGTGGAGGTGCACCGCCGCGATGTCGCCGTCCACCAGGATGCGTTTCACATCCATCGACAGGCCGGGCGTCGCCGCCGCGAATCCCTCCAGCATCGCGATCGCCGCGTCACGTCCGTCTCCGGCGAGCGGATTATGTTGCCTGTACTCGGGCGCGACATACGCCTCGAACGCCGCTCGCACGGACAGGTCCCCATAGAACAGGTCGGCGAAGGCCTCGATGACCGATCGGGTATCGGACACGCCCGTCATGCGACCTGGGAGCCCCGTTCCGACACGTCGATCGCCGTCTCCGACAGCGGATTGGCATCCCGCCAGCGGGATCCGGCGCGCAGGACGTCGCCGATCACCTTGAACGGGAAGGACATCATCATGCGGGCGACCGCGGGATCGTTGGCCGCGGCCTCGATCGGGCCGAGATCCTTGCGCCGCTGCTCGATGTCGCTCTCCTCCAGCATGCGCTTGTTGGCGGACGCGCCCGGCGACGTCACCTCCAGGAAGATGCGGCGGCGCTCGTCCGAGTAGCGGTCGAGGATGTCCTCGCTCTCCTCGCCGCGCAGCACGGCGCCAAGCACGTCGCTCAGGATCATCCCGGTCCAGACGCCGGTGGTCAGGCCCAGCCCTCCGCACGGATTGGTCGCGTGCGCGGCGTCGCCCGCCAGAAGCACCCGGCCGCGCCGCAACGTCTCCGCGCATCGCTGGTGTATCGCGTAAGGGCTGGCCGACTTGATCTGGTACGGCGTACCCTCGGGGATGAAGAAGGCGTATCGCTCCGGCAGCCGCTCCATGAACGTCTCGGCCGGCAGATCGGCGTCCTCCTGATAGGTCAGCCGCCACAGCCCCTCGTCGTCGATCACCGCGATGACCGCCATGTAGGTGGGATCGCAGACGAAGTTCGCGGGCTGGTAGCCCAGCTTGGCGAAGTCGCAGTACACGTTGGTGGCGACGAACCGGTTTGGCCAAGAATGCCCTTCGAACCCGATGCCCAGCAGCTTGCGAACCGTGCTGCGCGCGCCATCGGCGCCGATGATCCATGTCGCCCGCAGGTCACGCACGCCTTCCGGCGTCTCGACCGTGGCGAAGGCCCCGTCGTCCTCCTCGCCGACCGCCACCACGCGATGATCGAACAGGATCCGAACGCCCAGTCGCTCGGCATGCTCCAGCGCAACCCGGGCGACGAGGTCCTGCCCACAATGCAGCTGATAGTCGTAGGTGATGCCGGCCATGCAATCGGTACTGATGACGGCGTGGAAATCCAGATCGGGGACATGGTGCCCGAAGCTGCGCCCGATCACCCCCATCGCCTCCAGCTCTTGCCGGATACCCAGTTCCTCCAGCACGACGAGCGTCGGTGCGAAATACACCATCGCCCGCGGCGAATCGCTTACTCCCGATCCCGCCTCGACGACGGTGACGGACGCCCCTTTCTGCGCCAACGCCAGCGCGGTCATCATCCCGACGGGGCCGCCGCCGACGATCAGAACATCTCCCGCATCGTCCATATCTATGTCCTTCCTAAAGCCGTCAGGCGGCGAGTTCTCGTCGACGGTGGGCGGTCTCGGGATCACCCGGATCCTCAATGTCCGCATCGCCCCGTTCGGCCTTGATGAGCTTGCGTAGCACCGCGCGCATTTGCACCGGGCCGACATCGGCGCTGGTCAGCATCTCCCGGCCGGGCTTCAGGTCGATCATTGCTTGTTGCGCCTCGATCATCTCGCGGTCCTCGGTAAACGCCGTCTCCGCCAGCGCCCGCATGCCGTCGGCCATCGCCTCGTCGCCGGTCGCCCTAGTCGGGCCCCAGGAGAAGAAGTAACGCGTGCTGCGCTCCGTCAGCGGCGTGACCGCCTGGCTGGTGAAATTCTCGGTGATCGCGGCGGCCACGGGCGGGGACACACGGTCGGCCGGCATGTCCTCCGGCCGGTACATGCCGGACTTCATCAGCAGCACGCCGGGCGCGAGGTAATCATAGGTAGAGTATAGCGCGACCGGCCCGGACCACCCCGCACGCGACGCGGCCGGCGCATCTTGCTTCAACCCCTGGTCTTCCGCCGCGATCCAGCGCGACACCCGAATGCCCCGGTCGATGACTTTGATCGTCGGCCGGCTGCGCGCCCAGTGCTCGGTGGCGCCAAAGCTGTTCGCATGCACGTAGGACAGGTGCGAGAAGTCGGTCAGATTGTCGTTGATGAGTTGGTAATTGGCCGCATAGTCCATGTTGCCGTGGCGCAGCACGTAGTCGGGATGGTCGTAGCCGACCGCCGCCGGGATGAGCGTCTCGTCTGCGGCGGCGGCATCACCCAGCCAGACCCATATCCAACTATGTCGCGCGACAACCGCATAGGTCCGGACACGTGCGCTGGACGGGATCCGATCTTGGCCGGGTATCTCTATGCACTCGCCGGACGGCGCGAACATCAGCCCGTGGTACATGCAGCGCACGTTGCACCCGCCCTCGAGCCGGCCCTTGGACAGCGGCGCGAGCCGGTGACAGCAGCGATCCTCGATCGCGACGAGGCGCCCGTCCGGTGACGTGCGATAGATCAGCAGGGGATCGCCCGCGATGGTGATCGGAAGAAAGCCACCCTCCGGCAGTTCCATGTCCCAGCCGGCGACGTACCAGCAATTCCTGAGGAACATCGCGATCTCCCAATCAGAAGCGACCCGTTGCATCGCGCCTTACCGCTGCTAAGCTATCCAAATGTCCGGACAGGTGCAAGTGTGGCTTGGAGGCTCGATTGCGTTTCAGATCGGGGTCGCAGCTTGGGAGAACGCGCACCCAACGGATCGCGATGCGCCGGCCGCGCGGGAGCCGGTCCCCCGCCGGCGCAGGATGGCGGCGACCGGGGCCACCGTCCGGCGGAAAACGTTTCCGCGCGGACGCTGCCCGTCGATCGTCGGACAGGCCGCCATGGTTCGGCCACGACCACGAATCCGACAACGGCGACACGAGCCAGCATCTGCAACGGAGGTAAATAGAATGACACGCAAGGCGCTGACGGGCCGGGTGGCCGTGGTGACAGGTGGAGCGTCGGGCATCGGCAAGGGCATAGCCGCGACGCTGATCGGCGAGGGAGCGGACGTCGTGATCGCCGACGTCGAAGCTGGGACGCTGGCACTGGCAGCGGCCGAGCTGGGCGCTTACGGTGTCCGCGCCGACGTGACTGATCCCGCTTCGGTCGAGGCGCTCGCGGAATCCGCAATCGATCGCTTCGGCCGGGTCGACATCGTCTGCAACAATGCCGGCGTGGGATCGATGGGCGCGATCCGCGCGATGTCCACGGCCGACTGGGATTGGTTGCTCGACGTCAACCTGAAGGGCGTGATCCACGGCACGAAGGCCTTTCTGCCGCTACTGGAGTCGACGAACGACGCGGCATTCATCCTCAACACGGCCTCGATCGCCGGACTGGCTGCGGGGTTGCCGGGGCTTGGCGGATATTCAGTATCCAAGTTCGCGATCGTGGCGTTCACCGAAGCGCTCGCCGCCGAGCTGGCGCAGGACGGATCGACCGTGGGCGCCGGCGTGCTGTTGCCCGGCCCGGTGCGGTCGAGGCTCGGCAGCAGCATGAGGAACCGCCGTGACGGAGACGGGCAACGCGGCCTCGTGGATGTCGAGCTGGACGACAAGCCGGAGATGTTCGGCGGAACGATCCCGTGGCTGTCCGCCGAGGCGGCGGGAGCGTGCGCGTGGCGGGCCATTCGTGATCGTCGGCTCTACACGACCACGCATCCGGCCATGATCGATCCGATCGCGGCCCGCCATCGTGCCGTCGAAGCCGCCTTCGCCGACGGCTGAGCATGGGTGCGTCCGCCGGTCCGCGCCAGCCGCGCTCAGCGACCGGCGGACCGTGGCGCCCAGGTGAGCAGCGGTCGCAGATACTCACGATAGTTGCGGAGCAGGAACCCGGTCGATCCCAGCGTCAGTACCGCGACCGCGAGGCCGATCGGATGGCCGGGATCCTGGAGGACCGTGTCCCAGTACACGACGACGAACGTGATGGGTACGTTGATCGCCAGAAGGAGCGGTGCCCAGCGACGCGTCAGCACCGCGAGGCCGCCGATCGCCTCGATCGCCTTTATCAACTCGTACATGCCGGTGTGCAGCAGCGCCATGATGAGCTGCACCGCCAGCGGACTCGTCCCGATGATCGGACCGGTGATGAAGTGGAACAGCCCGCTGATGATCCACCAGCCGCCCCACAGATAATGGCTGAAGATCGTGAGCCGGCGCAGCGCGACATTCTTCTCCGCGCCGCTTTCGACCAGGCCCGTCGCCCGCATCGACAGCAGCTGGCCGACATAGCGCCAGTAGCCGAGGAGCAGCAGAACGCTGAGCCCGAGGGTGGCGGCCACGATCAGGATCGGCAGCGCCTCGGCGGTCAGGATCGCCCAGTAGGCGCCCGCGGTGAAGACCGAGATGCCGGCCAGCAGCGCCAGCACGGTGAGCCGGTTCGCCAGGATCAACAGGCCAGCCACGATCAGCAGGGCCGAGGCGATGCCGGTGAGACCGCTGTCCGCGAACGCCCGCGACAGCTCCGCCGCCAGCCCCGTTCCATTCGTCACCGGTACGAGCGGCGTCCAGTGGCTTATGCCGACGAGCACGAGCCACAGACCCAAAATCACTCGGCCAACCATGTTCAGCGCGATCATCGCGGATCTCCCGGCTTGTCCATCCTGAGTCGCGGTCGGGCTTCCCGCGTCTACGCCGCTCATGCCCTTCCTCCCAGCGCGGCAAGCGCCGCCACGGTCTCGTCGGATGGCTGGGGCGCGGCGATCCGGGCCGACGGCGCGATCATGTAGCCCCGGTCACGACGGTCGGCCTCTCGCAGCGCGGTGCCGAGCGCCTCATCCGTCCACGGCTTCCCGCCGTTGCCGACATGCTGCGATGCGCTCCACCCGTCGAACAGGTAGATGTCGTCACCCTCGACGCCGAAGACGCGGCCCGTGAAATCGCAGTCCGGGCCGGCGAGCCAGACGACCAGCGGCGCCACATTCTCCGGCGCGACGCGGTCGAAGCCCGTCTCGGGCTTACGCATGACCTCCTCGAGGAACGGCACCGCCTCCGTCAGCCGCGTGCGCGCCATCGGCGCGATCGCGTTGACCCGGACGCCCAGCGACGCGAGTTCGGCGGCGGAGGTGATGGTGAGCGCCGCCACGCCGGCCTTGGCCGCGCAATATGCCGGGCTGCCGGGCAGCGGATTCGTTCCCGCCGGCGATCCGGTGTTGACGACCGCCCGCCCCGCCTGCGGCCCCGCCTCGCGCCAGGCCCGGGCCGCCCAGTGGATGAGCGCGGCGGTGCCGGTGAGATTGACCGCGAGCGTCCTTTCCCAATCCTGCTGGGTCAGTGCGTCGATGGGGGCGAATCGCGAGATGCCGGCGTTGTTGACCACGATGTCGAGCCCGCCGAACGTCGCTATCGCGACCTCGACGAGTTCCTTGGTCGCCGCCCAGTCCGCCAGGTCCGTGGCGTTCGCGACGGCGCGCCCGCCCTTCCGGACGATCTCGTCGACCACTGTCTGCGCGACGGCCGTGTCGACGCCCTCGCCACGTCCGCTGCCGCCGATGTCGTTTACGACGACGGCGGCGCCCGCGTCCGCCAGAGCGAGCGCATGCGCCCGCCCGAGGCCCCGTCCGCCACCGGTGACGATCGCGACCTTTCCGGCAAGCTTCGTGATCCCGCTCATCCGGCGCTCCTCCCTCGCGACCCCGTCATGGCCAGCCGGCTCGCCGTTCCACTCATTACGCTCTCCCCCTCCAGCCCGCCGTCAAGTCCGCCCGTTTGACTGCGGAACGACGATCTGTCCATGATGTACGGATATGTTTTCGGTCGCGCAACATCGCTCTGCCGCCATCTGGACTGTGGTACGGCACAGATAAAACGGGAAGCGAAAATCCGCTCGACGTTCGGCGCCGTAGCATATACGTACATGTTCAGATATGCATTGGGAGGATAGTTTGGCCACCGCCATCAAGCTCGAGCAGCAACGAACGATCGCAGCCGACGACGAGGCCGCCCTGTTCGACATGATCGACCGCTGGGTCGAGCGGGACGTGCGTCCGGTCGTCAAGGAATTCGACCATGCCGACGAGTGGCCGGAGGCGCTGGTGGCGCAGATGGCCGAGTTCGGGCTGTTCGGCGCCACGGTTGGCCAGGAATATGGCGGGCTCGGCCTGCCCGCCTCGACATACGCCAAGATCGTGATGCGGGTCTCGGCCGTCTGGATGTCGATAACCGGCATCTTCAACTCCCACCTGATGCTGTGCCTCGCCATCGAGAAGTTCGGCACCGAGCAGCAGAAGCGGCGCTGGCTGCCCCGTCTGGCGTCCGGCGAGCTGCGCGGCGGCCTCGCCCTCACCGAGCCCGGCGCCGGCACCGACCTGCAGGGCCTGCGGATGACCGCGCGCCGCGACGGTGACGACTATGTCATCAACGGCACCAAGACGTGGATCTCGAACGGCATCCACGGGTCGGTCTTCGCACTGCTGGTCAAGACCGATCCGGCCGCGCAGCCGCGACACAAGGGCATGAGCCTGTTCATCGCCGACAAGCGCGAAGGTTTCACCGTCGGCCGCAAGCTGGAGAAGCTGGGCTACAAGTCCATCGACTCGGCCGAGCTCGTGTTCGACGAATGCCGCGTTCCCGCCGATCAGCTGATCGGCGGTGTCGAGGGCCAGGGCTTCTATCAGGCGACCGGCGGCCTGGAACTCGGCCGCATCAACGTCGCGGCGCGCGGCGTGGGCATCGCCGAGGGCGCGTTGGCGCTGGCGGTCGATTACGCGCGGCTGCGCGAGACGTTCGGCAAGCCGATCGCCGAGCATCAGGCGATCCAGCTGAAGATCGGCGACATGGCGACCCGCGCGCGCGCGGCGCGGCTGCTGACGCTCGACGCCGCCGAGAAGTTCGACCGCGGCGAGCGCGTCGATCTGGAAGCGGGCATGGCGAAGTATTTCGCGTCCGAAGCCGCGCTGGAGAACGCCACCGAGTCGATGCGTATCCACGGCGCCTACGGCTACTCGAAGGAGTATGACATCGAGCGCCTCTACCGTGACGCGCCGCTCACCTGCATCGGCGAGGGCACCAACGAGTTGCAGCGAATCATCATCGCCAAGCAGATCGTCGGCCGGGGCGGGCGGTCGTGAAGCCGCTGGAGGGGCTCCGCATCCTGACGGTGGAGCAGTTCGGCGCGGGCCCCTATGGCTCGCTGTTCCTGGCGGATCTCGGCGCCGACGTCATCAAGATCGAGAATGCCGACACCGGCGGCGATGCCGCGCGTGGCGGCGGGCCCTACCCGCTCGGCGATAATGACAGCCTCTATTTCCAGGGCTGGAACACCAACAAGCGTTCGGTCACGCTCGACCTGAAGTCCGCCGGGGGCCGGGCGGCGCTGCACCGGCTCGTCGCCGGCGCGGACGCCATCATGCAGAACCTGCGGGGCGATCAGGCCGTCAAGCTGGGCCTCGACTATGCCAGTCTCGCGCCCGTCAACGCCAAGATCGTTTGCGGCCACATCTCCGCCTACGGCCGTGACAATGAGCGCGCGTCGCGGCCCGGCTACGATTTCCTGATGCAGGCCGAAGCCGGTCTGATGAGCCTGACCGGCGATCCCGACGGCGATCCGGCGCGGTTCGGGCCGTCGATCATCGATTTCATGACCGGCGTGACGCTGGATGTCGGCCTGCTGGCGTGCCTGCTGCGCGCGCAGCGGACGGGGATCGGCTGCGACGTCGATACGTCACTGTTCGATGTCGCCCTGCACCAGCTCAACTATGCGGCGACATGGTATCTCAACCGTGGGCACGCCGCGACCCGGCTGGCGCGCAGCTCGCACTTCTCCGCGACTCCCGTCCAGACCTTCCAGGCCAAGGATGGCTGGATATTCGTCATGTGCATGACGGAGAAGTTCTGGCGGTTGCTGGCGGAGACGATCGGCCGGCCCGACCTGCTAAACGATGCCCGTTTCGCCGACATGGAAAGCCGGTCGGTGCATCGCGAGGCGCTAACGGCGGAACTGGACCGCGCGTTCCAGGACAGGACCGTCGCCGAGTGGATCACGCTGCTCGGTCCGTTCATCCCGATCGGCCCGGTCTACGACATCGCCCAGGCGCTGGAGAGCCCGTTCGTCGAGACGATCGGGATGGTGAGGCAGGTGCCGCACCCGCTGCTTCCGGACATGCGGTTGCTCGCCAATCCGCTGCGCATCGACGGCGAACGGCCGGAACAGGCTGTATGCTCGGCTCTTGGCGCGGACAATGACGCGCTGCTCGAGGATATGGCCGGCGCCAGGTCCGAGACGGTCTGATCTCGTCGCGAGCGGAGCGCGACGCGCCCGCGGTGAACAAGGGCGGCGGCGCTCGGGGCGATCCGGGCTGACGCCGCGAAGCATGATTCGGGAGAGTGACATGGCTGGACTGAAGACGCTGGCGGGGCGAACGGCGGTCGTCACGGGTGGGGCGTCCGGGATCGGGCGTGGTATGGCGGAACGCTTCGTTCAGGAAGGCATGAACGTCGTGATCGCCGATGTCGAGGATGCGCGGTTGCGCGACACGGCGGACGCGATCGGCGCCCACGGCGTGCAGACGGACGTGTCGGATCGCGCCAGCGTCGGCGCGCTGCTGGACGCGACGATCGATCGCTTCGGCGCGGTCCATATCGTCTGCAACAACGCCGGCATCGGTCCCTTCGGCGCGATCAAGGATCTCTCCCACGCCGACTGGAAGTGGATGATCGACGTCAATCTCTGGGGCGTCATCAACGGCGTCGAGACGTTCCTGCCCGTGCTGCTCGACAATGCCGATGGCGGCTGGATCGTGAACACCGCCTCGATGGGCGGACTCTCGACCTTTCCCGGGCTCGGCGCATATGCCACGACGAAGTTCGGCGTGGCCGCGCTCACCGAGACGCTCGCGATGGAGCTTGAGGCGGACGGCGGCAAGGTCGGCGCGACCCTGCTCTGCCCCGGTCCGGTGCGGTCTGATCTCGGCCGCAGCTCCAGAAGCCGGCCGGGCGGCGTGCCGGCGGACACCGGCCTCGCCGACGTGCTGCTCGAGGAGCTGCCGCAATATCGCGACACGCTGCCGTGGAAGGATCCGGCCTTCGCCGCCGGCATCGTCGTCGACGCGATCCGGCAGGGCGAACTGTATGCGATCACCCATCCCGAACAATATGAGCGCGTCGAGGCCCGCGCCGGTCGTATCCTGACCGCGTTCGGGCGGCAGATGACGACCGGCCCGGCCTGACGGCGCCTCGCTGCCCCGAGACCCAGCAGGAGCACGACATGCCCGACAATCGCGCCATCGTACTGGATCACATGGCCCGCATCGCGCGCGGCGACCTTGACGGCGCGCTCGCGCTGGCGACCGACGACGCCGTGTTCCGCTCGCCGGACGGCAGCGAGCTGGACAAGGCCGGCCTCCGCGCCCTCTTCTCCCAGCTCGCGCCGCTGCTGGTGAACCCGCTGGATCAGACGATCGTCGGCACCACGTGCGAGGGCGACCGGGTGGCCGTGGAGGCCACCGCCGCCACGCTGCTGGCGAACGGCCAGACCTACCGCAACCGCTACCATTTCCTCTTCGAGCTGCGCGACGGCCGGATCGTCTCGTCGCGCGAATATTGCGACACGCGCGCAACCGACGTCTTCGCCTGACCAGCCGGGACCGACGCGGATGCGCACCGATGATTGACAGGAGTTTCGGATGACGATCACCGGCACGCATCAGACGGCGGACACCGACGCGCCGGCCGGCACGGTACGGTCCACCATGAACTATCTCGGGCCGATGGACGAAGCGCCCTATGTCGACGTCGCGGATCGCTCCCGCACGCGGCTGGCGGTCGATCCACGGACCATGACCTTCACCGACGCTCGCGCCTTCGCCGGCGATCTGTCGCTGGACGTGCAGGGATTCCGGCTGGTTTCGCACCACACGGCGCTGGAACGGGCGGACTTCCGCGATCCCGGCAAGGTGGACGGCACCTACCTGCGCGAGATGGAACAGCTCGTCCAGGCGGAGACCGGCGCGGACCTTGTCGTGTCCGCGCATGGCCCTCTACTGCGGCTCAACGCGGAGCGGACGGACTCGGTGCGTCCGGCCTCCATCGCCCATACCGATTATAGCGACTTCACGCTGAGGACGCAGATCGGCTTCCAGCTGGACCTGACCGATCCCGCCCTCGCCGGTTACAGCCGGATCGAGGCCTATCAGACGTGGCGCGCGCTGTCGCCGCCACCGCAGGACAACACGCTCGCATTCTGCGACGCGCGCACCGTCGACCTCGCCGATCGCGTCCTCAGCCGCTTCACCGTCCAGCTGCCGCGCCGGGCGGATCTGGAATTCTACATGTACCGGTACAACCCGGCGCATCGCTGGTACTATTTCAGCGATCTCCGGCTGGACGAGATCCTTCTCTTCAAGGGCTTCGAGGGCGATGGCGCCGATCGCATGAACGTCCTGCATGGCGGCTTCGAGAACGTCGCCTGCCCGGCCGGGGCCGAGCCGCGCGAAAGTATCGAGACCCGCGCCTTCGCGTTCTTTCGGTAACGCATCCCCGTCCGACGCTGCTTAAGGAAGCCTGCTCATGAATGTCGTCGACGAAGCGATCACGGTCGAGATCCCCTATATCGCCACGGCGGAGCGCGAGATCATCTTCTCATCCGATCCGGCAAGGCAGAATTTCGTCATCGAGCCGCATAGCGTTGCGATGCGCAATGGCCGGTGCTCTTCCGAACCGCTGTCGCTGGACGTTCAGGGCTTCATGCTCGCGCGATGGCCATCCCACCTGATCGCGGAACGCGGCGGGGAGCTAATCGCGGAGAATAGCCGACCGAGCGAGACGATGGGCCCCGCCAGTCTAGCCTATCTCGAAGAGGTGGCGCCACTTATCCAGAGCATCAGCGGTGCGCGCGAGATCGTCGCGCAATATGGCTTCCTCACCATGCGGTTCAGCAGCCGCTCTCCAGTTCAGGGCTGGATGTCGACCGCGGCGATGGCGCATCTCGATTTCACGCCGGGCGAGGTCGACCGGCAGCTGGCGCAGACGCTTAAGGTGACGGGACGGAGGGTTGCGCCATTTTCCCGGCTCAAGGTCATCCAGACCTGGCGCGTGACCACACCGCCGCCGCAGGACAAACCGCTGGCGATCTGCGACGGCCGCACGGTCTCGCCGCGCGACATGGTGTCGATGGAATTTCGTGGGCCGGACGGCTCGCGTGACGCGTCGGTCAGGTCGCGCGGCTGCCTCCACAGCCCGGACCACCGCTGGTACTATTTCCCGAACATGGTGCCGGACGAAGTCCTCGTCTTCAAGGGCTTCGACTCAGCGGCGCCGGAAGCGATGAACGCCATGCACACCGCCTTCGAGGATCACACGCGATCCGATGCCGTTCCGCGCGGCAGCATAGAGTGCCGCTTCTTCGCGCTCTACGACTAGGGCCGCTCGTCGGCGGGCGGTTCAGACGCGCTCGACAACCAGGGCAAGCCCCATGCCGACGCCGACGCAGAGCGTTGCCAGTCCCAGCCGGCCACCGGTCCGCTCCAGCTGATGCACCAGCGTCATCGCCAGCCGGGCGCCCGACATGCCGAGCGGATGGCCCAGCGCTATCGCGCCGCCATTGGGGTTCACGTGCGCGGCGTCGTCGGGCAGGCCCAGGTCACGCAGCACCGCCAGCGCCTGGCTCGCGAACGCCTCGTTCAATTCGATGACATCGAGGTCGGCGACGGCGATGTCCAGGCGGTCGAGCAGTTTGCGCGTGGCGGGCACCGGGCCGAGTCCCATCACGCGGGGTTCCACGCCGGCGGATGCCATGCCCAGGATGCGCGCCCGTGGCGTCAGACCGTGCGCACGCGCGGCCGCCTCGCTCGCCACGATCATCGCCGCCGCGCCGTCGTTGATGCCGGATGCGTTTCCGGCCGTCACCGTGCCGTCCGGACCGAACAAGGGCTTCAGGCGCCGGAGCCGATCCAGCGTGGTATCCGCGCGGGGATGTTCGTCGACACCCGCCTCGATGAAGCCCTTTCGGCCGTCCGGAACGGCCACGGGAACGATCTCCTCCGCGAAGAAGCCGGCTTCCATCGCGGCGGCGGCGCGCGCCTGGCTGCGACAGGCGAATGCGTCCTGATCGTCGCGTCCGACGCCGCGTTCGACGGCGACGTTCTCGCCCGTCCGCGGCATCGTCTCGGTGCCGTACCGCGCGTCGAGCGTCGGATTGACGAAGCGCCAGCCCATCGTGGTATCCTCCAGGCGCTGGTCGCGGCAGAACCCGCGCCCGGCCTTGCCGATCACCAGCGGCGCACGGCTCATGCTCTCGACGCCACCGGCGATGGCCAGCGCCATCTCGTCGCAACGGATCGCCCGAGCCGCCGCGCCCACCGCTTCAAGGCCGGACGCGCACAGGCGATTGAGCGTTACCCCCGCCGTCGATACGGGCACGCCGGCCAGCAGCAGGCTCATCCGCGCGACGTTGCGGTTGTCCTCGCCGGCCTGATTCGCGCAGCCGTAGAACACCTCCTCTATCGCCGCCGGATCGAGCCGTGACTGCCGGTCAAGCAGCGCCCTGAGCGGAACCGCGCCCAGATCGTCGGCGCGCACGTCGGCCAGCACGCCGGCGTAGCGGCCGATCGGTGTACGCACGGCATCGCAGATGAAGGCTTCGGCCATGTTCGTACCTCAGGCGTCGATCGGGATCTGGGTCATCGCGCGCAGCCCTTCGAGATCGAGCCCGTCGACCGCCTCGACCAGTCTCGCTCCCGCCGGCCCGACGTCGATCACGGCCACGTCGGTATAGACGCGCGACACGCAGGCCAGACCGGTCAGCGGATAGGTGCAGGCCGTCACCAGCTTGCTCTGCCCGTCCCGCGTCAGCAGGTCCATCATCACGAAGGTGCGCTTCGCCCCGATCGCCAGATCCATCGCGCCGCCGACCGCCGGGATCGCACCGGCCTCGCCTGTATGCCAGTTCGCCAGATCGCCATGAACCGAGACCTGGAAAGCGCCCAGCACGCAGATGTCGATATGGCCGCCGCGCATCATCGCGAAACTGTCCGCATGGTGGAAGAAGGCCCCGCCGGCCAGCAGCGTCACCGGCTGCTTGCCCGCGTTGATGAGCTCCGGATCCTCGTCGCCCGCGGCCGGCGCCGGGCCCATGCCCAGCAGTCCGTTCTCGCTCTGCAACTGGATCTCGCGGTCCACCGACAGGAAGTTGGCCACCCGCGTGGGCAGGCCGATGCCGAGGTTGACATAGGCGCCGGCCGGGATGTCGCGGGCCACGCGCGCCGCCAACTCGTCCCTTGTGCGTCGCTTCATGCCATGTCCTCTCGCGCCGTGGCGGCCGGCACCGGCACGACGCGCTGCACGAAGATGCCCGGCGTGACGATAGTCTCGGGATCGAGCTCGCCGAGCGGCACGATCTCGGCAACCTGCGCGATCGTGGTGCGCGCGGCCATCGCCATGATCGGTCCGAAGTTCCGGGCGGTCTTGCGGTAGACGAGATTGCCCCAGCGATCACCGCGATGCGCCTTGATGAGCGCGAAGTCGGCGCGGATCGGCAGCTCAAACACATGGTCCCGGCCGTCGATCCTCCGGGTCTCCTTGCCCTCGGCCAGCGATGTTCCAAAGCCGGTGGGCGTGAAGATCGCGCCCAGCCCGGCCCCCGCCGCCTGTATCCGCGCCGCCAGATTGCCCTGCGGCACGAGTTCAAGCTCGATCTCGCCGGCGCGATAGCGCGCGTCGAAATGGTGCGAGTCCGCCTGACGCGGGAAGGAGCAGATCATCTTGCGAACGCGCCCCGCCTTGATGAGCGCGGCCACGCCGGTCTCGCCATTGCCGGCATTGTTGTTGATGATCGTCAGGTTTCCCACCTCCCGCGCGATCAGGGCGTCGATCAGCTCGTCCGGCATGCCGGCGGTCCCGAAGCCGCCGATCATGATGGCGGCGCCGTCGCCGATGTCGGCGACGGCCTGCGCCGGAGAGCCGGCCCGCTTGTCGATCATGCCGTCTCGCCTCTCTCCCGGTGCGACTTTGCGGGGGCCTGGCGCCGGTCCGCCGGACTCCGCATCAGAAGTTACGCTTCACGCTGACGCTCCACTCGCGCGGACGGCCGACGATGCCGAGCGCGGTGAAGAAGGGCGGGCCCGACCGGTCGAAGCGCGAGGCATAATAGAATTTGTCGGTCAGGTTGGTCACGCCGCCGGAGAGCTCCCAGCTGCGGTCCTCGCTGCGATAGGTCAGTCGCGCGTTCAGCAACGTGCGTGGCGACACGCGGCCGATGTCGGTCAGCGTGGGCAGCGCCTCGGTCGCGAAGCCGGAGCGATAGTCCACGTCGAGGCGCGGGGTCACCGTGCCGCCGAACAGCGGGATCTCGTACTGGATGCCGCCCGAGAGCTTCGTCTTGGAAAGGAAGGGGTTGTCGGCGTCGAGCGGAATGCCGGTCAGCGGGTTCACGCTCTTATACTTGAAGTCGATGAGGCTGGCGGCGAAGTTGATCGACAGCCCGCCGACGGGACGGATGTCGCCCTCGATCTCGGCGCCCCACAGCTTGGCGTTGCCCGCGTTCGTCGTCTGGGTGCAGGGCGCGCCGGGGAAGGGCGAGAGGGAGTCGCACTGGGTGACGGTCAGCTGGATGTCGGAGAAGTCCGTGTAGAAGGCATCGGCGCTGAGCCGGACCTTGCGATCGAACAGGTCCGCCTTCGTTCCGGCTTCGTAGGAGATCACCTTCTCAGGCTTGAACGGCACGGCCTGCGTCGGGAAGTACGGACGCGGATTGATGCCGCCGCCCTTGAAGCCGGTCGCCACCTGCGCGTAGGTCATGAGCGACGGCGACCAGCGATAGTCCACCGCGACGCGATAGTCCCAGCGCGAGCCCGAATAGCGGGACGACGTGCCGTTCAGCCCGGCCACGCGGAAATCGGCCGTGCCGCCCGTCGGGCTCAGGCGCACGAAGGTATAGTCCTTCGATTCGTCGGTGTAACGCAGCCCGCCCGTCACGTTCAGCTTGTCGGTGATGTGCACGACGCCGTGGGCGAAGCCGGAGGTCGACTCCGACTTGATCGGATCGCGCGTGATGAACGCCAGGTTCACGCCGCCGCCGCCCGGAGCCAGGCCGCCCGCGATGTCGATATAGCCCTTGTTCAGCAGGTCGGAATGATAGTAAAATCCGCCGACGGTCCAGTCCAGCACGCTGGACAGGCTGCCCGACAGGCGCAGCTCCTGGGTGAACTGCTTGTTGTTGAACTCGAAGTTCTGCAGGAACACGTTGTACGGCGATGCGTCGCCATCCTGGTTCGCCACCGTGTTGCTCTTGCGATAGGCGGTGATCGACTTGATCGACAGATTGTCGGACAGCTCCCAGTCCAGGACGTTGGAGATGCCCCACTGATCGACGTCGTTCCTCGCCGGTTGGGTATACTGGTTCGCCGTGAACGGCTGGCCGGTGAAGGTGGAATAGTTGGAGTAGCTCTTCGCCGGCGTCGTGAAGTCCAGCCCGCCCGTCCAGAGCGGCAGCGAGTAGATCAGCTTGGACGGCGTCGATTCCTGATGGTCGCTGATGCGGTCGAACGAGATGGTGTCGTGCAGCCGTTCCGACAGGTTGAGGCGCAGCGTCGCGCGGATCGCGGCCAGGTCCTGTCCGCCCTCGCGACCGATCCGGCAGCCGTCGTTCCGGCTCGATCCGCTGACCTGCGGCACGGTGCCCGGATTGACGCAGCCGTAATCGAGCCGGTCGAGGAAGCCGCGAACGTGCCTGTACACGCCGCCGACGCGCAGCAGGATCTTGTCGTCGACGATCGGGATGTTGACGGCGCCGCGCGCCTGCGACCGGTTGAACGAGCCGTAGGTGAACTCGGCGTACCCGCCGGGATCGTTGGTCGGCTGCCGGTTGTACAGCTTGATGGAGCCGCCCTCGGAATTCTTGCCGGACAGCGTACCCTGCGGTCCACGCAGGATCTCGACCCGATCGATGTCAAGCAGGTCGAAATTGGACCCCGTCAGAATACCGTAATAGACATCGTCGATGTAGACGCCGACACCCGGCTCGACCGCCGGGATCGAATCGGACTGACCGATGCCGCGGATGAAGATGGTGGAGGACGGGCCGCCGCCGTTGGCGCTCGGCTCGATGTTCACGCTGGGCGCGGTCTTGGCTATGTCGGCGATGCTGACCTGGCTGCGCGCCGCCGCCAGCGATCCGTTGACCGCCGAGATCGCGAGCGGCGTATCCTGCAGCCGCTCGCTCCGGAACTGCGCCGTCACGACAATGTCCTGCGACGTATCCGGCCCGCTCGCGTCGTTCTGCGTGCCGGCCGGCGCCGCCTGTTGCGCCTTGGCCTGATCCTGCGCGAGCGCCGGCGCGGCGGCGAACGCCAGCAGCGTGGTGACTGACGCCGAACATAGCAGCCTGCGGGCCATCAACGAGCGCATCATCTGTTCCTCCTCCCCTTTTTATCTTACTTGTCCGGACGTATATTGCGAATGTGGAGGCTGTCAACCGGTGTCTGTCGCTCATCGTGGAGAGAGGCCTGCTCGGACCTGGATCGGGATGATTCCGACGTTGACCATGCTCTACGCCGCGCCATCATAGTCTTCGCCTGATGGCCAAGGCTCCGGAGATCGAAGGTGGTATGCCTCCCCGCATTGACAGCCTGCGATGCGCGGCGCAGTCATGACCGGACATGTGAGCCGGTGACGAAACCGCCGCCGAAGGAGAGACATGACATGGCGACAGACATAATCGTGCCGTTGCGCTACGCCTCGCGATCGCATCCGCCCGGCTTGTTCTACGCGCTCGCGCATGAGCGTTCGACCTGCCGGTTCGAGGAGCATGCCACGCGCATCGTGAACGCGCGCACGCGCGCCGAACCGCCGGCATTGGCGGTGGAAGGCATGCAGCTGGTCCGACATGCGACGCGGGTCGACGACTTCGAGGATGCCGATCAGGTCGAGTCCGTCTACGTCCCCGAGGTGCGGGCGCTGGTCCGCGACCTGACGGGAGCCTCCGAGGTGATCGTCTTCCACAAGCTGGCGCGGCGTGAGGGTGGGCAGCAGGCGGGTCGCCGGCAGCCGGCGGGCAATGCCCATATCGACTATACGGCGGAAAGCTTCCGGCTGTGGGCGCGACGTGAGCTTGGCGACGAACGGGCGGAGAGGCTGCTGGCGAAACGCTGGTCGGCGGTCAACGTATGGCGCGGCACCCACCCGGTGGAGCGTCGCCCGCTGGCGATAGCCGACGGGCGGACCATCACCGAAGACGCGATGCTCGAGGTGCCGATCCACGAAGCGCCCGGCGCACCGACGCCGTTCGTCGGGGTGAACATCAGCTACGATCCCGACCAACGCTGGTATTACTACCCCGACATGCGACCGGACGAGGCGCTGCTGTTTACGCTCGTGGACAGCGACGCCGCGCGGCCGCAGCGCGCCGCCCACTCGGCGATCGACGATCCCGGCTCCCGGCCGGACGCGGCGCCGCGTGCCAGCTTCGAGGTTCGCACGATGGCCTTCTTCGACTGAGCCCCGCCACGCGCGGCGGGGCCCGGTCAATTGCCGTCAGATATGCACTTCGGCCAGCACTGAACCGTCGATCACCACGGGCGCGGCGCTCACCAGCACCGCCACCATCCGCGCCCAGTCCCCGCTGCGATTGATCCAGCGATGGCTGGTGCCGCGCTGCACGACCACGTCGCCGGCATGCAGCGTCCGCACGTCCCCGCCGTCCAGCTCCAGGTCGATCGAGCCGTGCGTGATGACGACGTAATCCACGCTGATCGTCCGGTGCATCGGCGTCTCCTCGCCGGGGGACACGTTGATGACGCGGATCGCCGTGCCGCCATCCATGCCGAGGCCGGTCAGGCTTCCGGCGAGATCGCGCGGATCCTGATTGTCGGCGGGCGCGCGATCGGTCGCCCACACCGTCGCGTTGCTGGAGCCCCGGGCGCCGATCGGCGAAGGCTCCAGCCGCTCGTCGATCGCGAACCGCGCATGGCCGTGCGCGTCGTGCTGGGCGATCACCCGCCTCACCGTCATATCCTCTACCATGTCTCTTCCCCTGTGGCCGGTTAACTGCCTTCATGCGGGCTGGCCGCCGGCATTTGACGCGGATATGTCCGGACAGGCAAGCCTATTCGATCGCCGGACAGGACATAGGAGAGATCGCGATGCGCATACCCGGCAGCATGCAGGTGGTGGAAGTCGGCCCGCGCGATGGGCTGCAAAGCCTTGGGCTGCCCGTCTCCACAGATGCCAAACTGAAGATGATCGAGATTCTCGCCCGCGCCGGGCTGGGCACCATCGAAGTCACCGGCTTCGCGCATCCGGCGAAGATTCCGCAGTTCGCCGATGCGGAGGCCTTGTGCGAGCGCCTGCCCCGCCATGCCGCCACGCGGTACCGCGCAATGGCGCCCAACGCCCGTGGCGCGGCCCGCGCCGTCGCGACGCAGGTCGATGAAGTGCTCGGCCTCGTGACGGCCAGCGCGGCCTATTCCGCGCGCAACCAGAACATGACGATCGACGCCGCGGTCGGCGACGCGATCGTGGCCGCCAGGCTTGCCGAGCGGGCGAACAAGGATTTCTGCGTGGCAATCGGTCTCGCCTTCTGGTGCGCGTACGAAGGCACGATCCCGCCGGATCGCGTCCTCGGGATCATCGGCCGCTTCCACGACGCGGGCGTGAGGCGCCTGTACCTGGCGGCCACGGTGGGGCTGGAAAGCCCCGCGCAGGTCTCCGCCCTGTTCGAACGAGCGCTCGACCGCTTTCCCGATCTGCGAATCGGCTTCCACGTCCACAATCTCGGTGGACGCGCCGCCGCGCTCGCGCTCGCCGCGATCGACGCCGGCGCCGCCTGGATCGAGGGTGCGATCTGCGGGATCGGCGGCGGGATCGCCATGCCCGCCAGCATGGCGGCCACCGGCAACTACGCTACGGAGGATCTGGTCTGCATACTGGACGATTGCGGCGTGGATACCGGGCTGGATCAGGCGGCGGTGGTCGCGGCCGCTCGCAAGATCGCCACGCTGCTGGGCATCGAGCCGAGGAGCTTCGCCGCCAATGGCGCCTGGCGCGAGGAGATCCGGCGGTTGTCCTGACCGGCTCGTCCGGTCGCCGGCGCGGCCGCCTACTCCGGAGGACCGTCACCCGGTCCGGCGTCCGCCAGCGTTCGGCGCGCGGCCTCGTAGATCGGATAATCGACTAGCGCGCCATCCACCCGGATCGCGGCGTGGCCCGCCCCCTCGGCGGCCGCGAAGGCCGCCACGATCCGCCGCGCGCGCGCCACGGCCTCCGGCGACGGCCGGAAAGCGGTGCGAACCGCGTCGACCTGCGACGGATGGATGCACAGCTTCCCTTGGAAGCCATGATCCCTGGAACGCGCGGCGGACGCGGCCATGCCGTCGGCATCGTCGACGCGAACCCAGACGGCATCGACCGGCGCCTCGAGCCCGGCCACCCTCGACGCCAGTACGATGGCCGACCGGTATGGCAGCAGTTCCTGCTCCTCACGGGACCATGTCAGCGACAGGTCCAGCGTGAAGTCGCCGGCGCCGAACGCCAGCCGCCTGACGCGGGACGACGCCGCAGCGATCTCGCTCACGCTACTGAGACCCGCCGCTGTCTCCAGCAACGGCACGATCTCGAGCGGGGGGCCCGCGTAGCCGACACGTCGCTCGACCTGTCCGAGAAGCCACTGCAACAATCGCACGTCTTCCGCGCTCTCGGCCTTCGGCAGGACGAGCCCGGTCGGGAGGCTTTCGGCGAGCGCCATGACATCGTCATGCGCGAAGTCCGTGGCAAGATCGTTGATCCGGACATAGCGCCCCGGCCGCGACGACGCTCGCAGCGCTGCGGCCACGGTGTCGCGTGCGGCCGGCTTGGCCGATTTCGCTACCGCATCCTCGAGATCGAGGATGACGGCGTCGGCGTGGCTGGCGAGAGCCTTCGCCATGATGGACGGCCGATCGCCCGGTGCGAAAAGCCACGTCCTGATCGCGGTCATTGGAACTTGCTCCCGCTTGTCCGTACAGCTTCCGCTCTTGCTTGTTGTCGGTGGTGAAAACAAGAAGTGTCTGCCTACCTTGATGAGTTGGTCGGCCCCCATCCTATGGCGTCGAGTGGTGCCATGGTGGTGCTGTCATCGACCATCAGCAGGAAGGAGTCGCCCACATGGAGATTGCCACGATCAGCCTTAACATCGCGAAAAAACGTCTCCCAGTTTCACGGCGTCGATGCGGAAGGTCGGGCGGTGCTGCGGCGAAAGGTCAAGCGGGACCGGCTACTCGCGCTGCTTGGCGGGATGGAGCCGTGCCTAATCGGCATCGAGGCGTGCGCGGCGGCGCATCAACGGGCGCGTTAGCTCCAGCCACTCACTTACGAGGTGCGATTGATCCCGCCAGCCTATGTACAAGCTTATATAAAGCGGAACAAATCGACCCGGTCAAGGCGATCTGCGAGGCAGTGAGGATCCCCCGGTTGCTTAAACAACCTAAGGGTGAGTTTTCGGCGTTCATTCGGCCGCCTTGGCGGCCGTTGCAGCAGCATGTTCGATCGGCGTCAGCCATCCTACACCGCTTTTCCAACGACGCTGCGCATCGCTGGAACCTTGAACGGTTCCGCCAAGCGCTGTGCGAGGACGGCTCTCGTTGTACAACCGATCACCACAAGACCCACGGTACCGGCGCGATTGACGAAGCGACGGTAGTCTATGGCTGGCATCCCTTGAGAGGGAGAGGGAAACGGATCCGCATCCATGAGCGGATCGTCAGGGCGTCCGGGGCGATAGCACGCGTAAGTCGTGTCGATACGTAAGTTGAGCGAACTCTGGAGATTCCGTTCTGGATGCTTGACGCCGCCGCGTGTGCGTCCAGTCGGCCCCCGACGGAGGCGACTGATCTTCCCTCGGTTCAGCGGACACGCTGGGTTAGCCGGTCATGCGTTGCTCGGCCTGTTCGGGGGTTAGATACCCGAGGGCCGAGTGCATGCGGTGGCGGTTGTAGTAGCCTTCGATGTAACCGAACAGCGCCTGTCGAGCTTCGGCCTGGGTCGGCCACCGGCATCGGTGGACCAGCTCGACCTTCACGGTGAGGAGGAAACTCTCCATCGGGGCATTATCGTAGCTGTTGCCGGTGCGGCTCATCGAGGGCACCGCACCGATTGCCGTCAGGTGATCGGCATAGGCGCCAGCAGCGTATCGCGACCCACGGTCGGAGTGGAAGATGAGGCCGGCCGCTGGTCGCTGCCGCTGGGCCGCCATCATCAGGCCGGCGAGCGGCAGCTCGGTCCGCATAGGCGACAGCGTCGAAGCGACCGCGGACCGAGCAGGAAGCGCCATCACCAACGGTGCCAATAAGGCTGGAAAGGCCATCTCGAACGGCGCCGACAAGGCGGCGGACGCCACCGGCAACATGCTCGAGAAGGCAGGCAAGAAGCTGAAGGACTAGCCGCTCGGTCCTACGCGGCTGGATCACTCATCCAGCCGCGTACCTTTCAAGTCTGATCGACCACCGCATCGATCCTTGACCCCATCGAAAGGGGCTCAGTTTGGCACGCAACGCTGCTTTCAACGGGTTTTCAAGTGGGATAACGGCGCCTGGGAGTCGATCGCCGGCAAGGATCCGCGCAAGACCATCCCCGAGGGGCATCTCCACTTCATCCTTCACGGCCATCGCATGAAGGGCGAGTGGATCATGATCCGCCTGAAGCCACGCGGCCGCGAAAAGGGCGAGAACTGGCTGCTGCGCAAGGTTGCCGACGAGCATACCGGCGGCTCCGACGATCTCGTGACGACGCACCTCACCGGCGTCGAGAGTGGACTGACCATGGCCGAGATCGCGGCCGGCAAGAAACCGACGAAGAAGCAGGCGAGCGCTGCGAAGGCGGAGCCGCCGGCAGCATCCACTCCCGTGCCGGCACGTCGGACGAAGAATGCCAAGCCGGAAGGCGTCGCCCCGCCGTTCCGACCGGTCCAGCTGGCCACGCTCGTCGACCATGTGCCCGCCGGCAACGCCTGGCTGCACGAGATGAAGTATGACGGCTATCGCACGCTGATCTCGATCGGCGGCGGTGATGGCCGCGCGCACACGCGCTCGGGCCTCGACTGGACCGACAAGTTCGCGCCCGTCGTCGCGGATGCCGCCACGCTCGATGTCTCCTCGGCACTGCTCGACGGTGAGGCGGTCGTGCTCGATGCCGAGGGCCGGACCAGCTTCCAGGCGTTGCAGAATGCACTGAAGGAAGACCCTGGCTCGATCCTGTACTACGCGTTCGACCTGCTCGCGCTCGACGGCGAGGACCTGACGAACCGGCCGCTGACCGAACGCAAGGAGAAGCTCGCCGCGCTGATCGGCTCGGGCACGTCCAAGATCCGCTACTCCGATCACATCGTCGGCCGCGGTGAGGAGCTGTTCGGCACCTTCTGCGAGGCCGGCCTTGAGGGCGTCATCTCCAAGCGAGCCGATGCGAAGTACGTCGGCTCGCGCTCGGGCAGCTGGGTCAAGACCAAGTGCATCAAGCGCCAGGAGTTCGTGATCGTCGGCTGGACCCCGTCGGACAAGCAGCGCGGATTCCGTGCGCTGCTGCTCGGGGTCAACGAGGATGGCAAGCTGCGCTACGCCGGCAAGGCCGGTACCGGCTACACCGCCGACGAGATCGACAAGCTGATGGGGCTGATGGCGCCGCTCGAGGTCAAGACGCCGACCGTCGAGGCGCCACGCGCGGCGGTGCGCGGCGCCCACTGGATCCAGCCCAAGCTCGTCGCCGAGATCGCGTTCATGGAGGTCACCGGCGACGGCGTGCTGCGCCACTCGAGCTATCTCGGGCTGCGGCTCGACAAGAAGGCGGAAGCCGTCGTCGTCGAGAAGGAGGCACCGGTCGCCGAGGTCGAGGCCACCGCCACGGCACCGGCGGCAACCAAGGTTCGCGTCACCAACCGCGAGCGCGTGATCTTCCCTGAGGGCAAGATCACCAAGGGGGAGCTCGCCGACTATTACCAGACGGTGTCGGGGATCATGCTGCCCTGGGCCGGCAGCCGGCCGATCAGCCTGGTCCGTTGCCCGCAGGGACGCGGCAAGAAATGCTTCTTCCAGAAACACGACGCCGGCAGCTTCGGCGATCACGTCCACCATGTCGGCATTCGGGAAAAGGACGGGCACGACGAAGACTATCTGTTCGTCGACGATGCCGAGGGGCTGGTCACCTGCGTCCAGATGGGCACGATCGAGTACCACGGCTGGGGCGCGCGCATCGAGGATGTCGAGAAGGCCGACCGGCTGGTGTTCGATCTCGATCCGGACGAAGGCCTCGACTTCAAGGACGTCATCTCGGCGGCGTTCCACGTCCAGGAGCTGCTCGGGCAAATGGGGCTGGTGACCTTCCCGATGGTGACCGGCGGCAAGGGCGTCCACGTCATCGCGCCGCTCACACCCCAAGCCGAGTGGCCGGCGGTTAAGGACTTCGCCCACCGCTTCGCGCAGGTGCTGGCGCAGACCGAACCCGACCGGTTCACGGCAGCTCTCGCCAAGGCCAAGCGGACGGGACGGATCTTCGTCGACTATCTGCGCAACCAGCGCGGCGCGACCGCGGTCATGCCATACAGCGCGCGGGCCCGCGAACATGCGCCGGTGGCGGTGCCGATCACCTGGGAGGAGCTGCGGACGCTTGACGGCGCCTCGCGCTGGCATGTCGGCGACGCGGCGGAGCTGCTGAAGCGGGCGGCGTCGAAGGATCTGATCGGCTGGGGGCGCGCCGACCAGGTGCTGCCGGACCTGTAGGATGAAGATCGCCACCTACAATGTGAACGGCATCAACGGCCGCCTCCCCGTCCTCCTCCGCTGGCTCGAGGAGGAGCAACCCGATATCGTCTGCCTACAGGAGCTGAAGGCGCCGGACGAGAAGTTCCCGGAAGTGCCGATCCGCGATCTCGGCTACGACGCGATCTGGCACGGTCAGAAGAGCTGGAACGGTGTCGCCATCCTCAGCCGCGTCGGCAAGATCCACGAGACCCGTCGCGGGCTGCCGGGCGATCCCGGTCCCGCGCAGAGCCGTTACCTCGAAGCCGCCGTCAACGGCGTGCTGATCGCCGGGCTCTATTTGCCCAACGGCAATCCGCGGCCCGGGCCCAAGTTCGACTACAAGATGGCCTGGTTCGACGCGCTGATCGAACACGCCGCAGCGCTGTTCGCCTCTGGCGCGCCGGTGGTGCTTGCCGGCGACTTCAACGTGATGCCGACCGAGCGGGACGTCTACAAACCCGAGCGCTGGACCGAGGACGCGCTGTTCGCACCTGAGGTCCGTGCGGCGTTCTTTCGGCTGCTGGAGCAAGGCTGGACCGACGCGCTGCGGACCATCCATCCGGATGAGACGATCTACACCTTCTTCGACTATTTCCGGAATGCCTATGCGCGGAATGCCGGCCTGCGCATCGATCACTTCCTGCTGAGCCCGGCGCTGGCCAAGCGGCTGGTCGACGCCCAGGTCGACCGCGAGGTGCGCGGCTGGGAGAAGACCAGCGACCACGCGCCGGTCTGGATCGAGCTCGCCGACGACGCGAAGCCACCGGCCTCGGCGCGGCGAAAAGCCAAGGCAAGGCCCGCCTCCTCCACCTGATCGGCGAACTTGACGGAGTGTTACGCAACGCCTCTGTCGCAACGGACTGGACATGGTATGTTCCGAGGCATGCCGGTCATGACAGCTTCAAAAACGGACTTTGCAGCGGCGCCGTGTGACGATGAGCCGCAGGTCGACTTCGTCGTCGTCGATGTCGAGACCGCATGCTCACGTGTCAGCAGCATCTGCCAGATCGGGATCGTCGGCTTTCGGGATGGTTCGGAGGTGTTCGCGTACGAGAGCCTCGTAGATCCGTGCGATGAGTTCTCGTCGTTCAACACGCGAATCCACGGCATCAGCTGCGATCACGTCGTTGGGCAACCCACCTTTGCGCACATCCACGCAGTCGTCGATGGCCATCTCTCAGGGCGGACGACCGTAGCGCACTCCTTTTTCGATAAGGGAGCGCTCGCCGCCGCCTGCCGCGTGCATCGGCGCGAGATGATCGAGACGACATGGCTCGACAGCGTGCGGGTCGCCAAGCGCGCCTGGCCCGACCTTCCCAGCCACCGGCTGAATGTGCTCACCCGCTTCCTCGGGGTCCGCCACAAGCATCATGATGCATTGAGCGATGCTCGTGCCGCCGGAATGGTGATTGTGAAAGCGATGGATCACACCGGGATCGATCTGGCCACTTGGCTGAAGCCAGCGCATCCGCGCGGCGGTCCGGCACCGAAAGCGGCAGCAGATGGCCCCCTCAAAGGGCATCGCGCCGCAATCCTGGGCGCGCCACGTGACGGCGCTCTGGGTCTTTGGTTGGCTGGGATGGGTGCCCGGGTTGTCGCGTCGGTCGGCACGACGTCCACGATGTTCGTTATCAGCAAGGATCAGCCGTTTGGCAGGTTCGCTCATGCCAGCGCCGATTATCGGCGCGCCGAGGAGCTACGACGCAACGGCTCCGCAATCGAGATCGTGACCGAAGACGATCTTCGAGCGCGCTTCTCCCTTGATACGGCCGTCGCAGCATAGGCGTACGCATCTTTCGTACTCGAGCGCAGATCAGCACCTCGAAATTGCCTCTCGGATCGGACATGCTGGCCTCATGGCTACCGACAAACACACCGTCGCCTTCATCGTCGACCAGCTCTCCGCAGCCGGTGACGTTTCGGCCAAGCCGATGTTCGGAGAACATGGCCTATACTGCGCCGGCAAGATGTTCGGGATGATCTGCGACGGCCAGCTCTTCATCAAGCCGACCGCAGGCGGACGGGCGTTTGCCGGGAGCATCGAGGAAGCCCCACCCTATCCCGGCGCAAAGCCATGCCTGCTGGTCGATGCCGATCGGTGGGACGACAGCGACTGGCTGGTCGAGCTCGTCCGGATCACGACCACGGAGCTGCCTCTTCCCAAGCCGAAGGCGCCTCGCAAGCCGAAGTCAGGCTAAGCCGGGGCGCAGGCGGTAGCGCCCACTTACCGCAGCTGGCTGTCCTTGCTGCCGCGCCGGTTGAAGGCGGAAAGCGTCGGACGGCTGTTGCGCTCCGACTGGCATTGTACGCACGTGCGCACGCCATTGAGGGCGCGGCGGCGGGCCTCGGGGATCTCGTCGCCGCACTCCGTGCAATGCGTCTCCCCATCCCCCGCCGGTATGCGCGATCGTGCGAACAGAACGGCGTCGGTGACCGTGTCGTCGATCTGATCCTGGATCGCGCCATCCCTTGTCCAACCGCCTGCCATCTCGTCCGTCCGTTCTGGTGTTCCTCAGGCCTGGAAGATGGGCAGGCAGCGGGTACAATCCAACCGCCCAGGAGCTATGGGCCACGGCGGCGTTTATCGGTGCGCTGCCTGAGCCCGCTTCAAGTAGCCACCTGGAACCCCAGGCGAAGAGACCGTAGCAATGGCGCGAACCTTGAGGAGATGCCGATGTCCGACGATTACGCCCATGGGCGGCGTGATGGTCTGCGGCTGGCCCTGGCAATCCTCGCAGCGGAAGAAGCCAGGTGGTCGGCATTGCTCGGCGAAAGCCCGTCATGGCGAACCAACGCCGCGCGCGAGGTCCGGCACAAGACATTCCAGGTAGCGCAAAGCCGGGTGCAGACCGCGCTCAATCGGGTCACGCCCAACGACGATCCTGCGATCGACGCGGAGCTGGCCTCAGCTCTCAAGAAGGTCGGGCTCTAGCCACCGGAGGAGGTGCAATCTCGCGCACCATCGTCGATCTCCTTGGATATTGCCCCGAGAGATCGAGAAGATCGCGCGTTGAAGAAGAAAAATGATGATGATGCTGAACGACATCCTGATACCGACCCACACCCAGATGCTGGGGGCGCTTTCAGCGTGGCTCGGCAAGGCCGAGGAAACATTGAGCGACGGAGCGCGGGCGCTACTCACCGCCCGCCTCGCTCCCGACATGTTCCCGCTCTCGATCCAGATCCGGTTCGCGTGCGTGCAGGCGCAGGAGGGGGTGTTCCGGCTGCGGCAGGAGACGTTCCCGACCTCGATCGCGGTTCTGCTGGACGAAGGCCGCAACGCGTCCGAGCATCCTGGCTCCATCGCCGACGCCCGCGCCAGGATCGCCGAGACCCTGACGCTCGTGCAGGCGATCGCCGCGGACACGCCGGGGATCGATCCGGCGACGCCGATCGCCCACGCCCTGCCGCAAGGCATGGTGTTCGACCTTACCGCCGAACAATATGTCCGCGACTGGGCGCTCCCCCAATTCTACTTCCACGTCATGACCGCCTACGCCATCCTGCGCGCGCAAGGCGTCGAGCTGGGCAAGCCCGACTATGTCGCGCACATGTTCGCGTACTTGCGGCCCGGCACAGAGCCTTCGCGGTAGGGCGACCAATTCTGCGTCAAGCCACTCCCCTCGTCGTCCGCAATTGCAGGCGGGTCGTTGCACCGGAACGAAATATCCGGCGTTAGGTCGTCAGCCATTCCCGCAGTGAGACCAACATGAAGACTGTGACGCTCCCAGGCGGAGAGACGGTGCCCGCGCTCGGCCAGGGCACCTGGATGATGGGCGAGCGACACGAACGCCGCGCAGCCGAGACTGCAGCGCTGCGCACGGGCGTCGAACTCGGCATGACGCTCATCGATACGGCCGAGATGTATGGGGACGGCGCGGCCGAAACCCTGATCGGCGAAGCGCTCGTCGACGTGCGCGACCAGCTGTTCCTGGTCAGCAAGGCCTATCCGCAAAATGCCTCGCGCAAACGTCTCGGCGGCGCCTGCGAGGCGAGCCTGAAGCGGCTCGGCACCGATCGGCTCGACCTGTACCTGCTCCACTGGCGCGGGTCAGTGCCGCTCGGCGAGACCGTCGAGGCGATGGAAGCCCTGAAGGCCGAGGGCAAGATCCGGCACTGGGGCGTCAGCAACCTCGATAGCGACGACATGGAAGAGCTCGTCGCGGCGGACGGAGGCGCCTGCGTGACCGACCAGATCCTCTACAATCTCACGCGGAGGGGCGCCGAACACGACCTGCTGCCCTGGCTTGCGGAGCATGGCATCCCGACCATGGCGTACAGCCCGGTCGAACAGGGACGACTCCTTGCCGATCGCACCCTTTCCAAGGTCGCAACGACGATCGGCGCGACCCCGGCGCAGGTCGCACTTGCCTGGGCAATGCGCCACGACGGCGTGATCGCCATTCCGAAGGCAGGCTCGGTTGCTCATGTGCGAGAGAACCGCGCGGCTGCGGATCTCGTCCTCTCGGATGCCGATCTTGCGGCACTCGACGCGGCTTTCCCGCGCCCGCGCACTCGTCGCCCGCTCGAGATGCTGTGAGCTTTCGGCGATGACTGTCTTCTTCACCGCCGACACGCACTTCGGCGATCACCGCACGATCAACATTCACCGTCGCCCGTTCACCGATGTGGCGGCCATGGACGCGGCGATCATTGCCGGCTGGAACGAGGTGGTCGGTCCCGAGGACGAGAGCTGGCACCTTGGCGACGTGGCGCGCCGGTCGGCGGACGTGCCGGCCCTGCTCGCCCGGCTCAACGGCACCAAACATCTCGTCCGCGGCAACAATGACGATCCTGGGACCAGCGAAGCCGCCGGCTGGGCAAGCGTTCAGGACTATGCCGAACTGACGCACCACGGCGTCCTGCTGGTGCTTTGCCATTACCCGTTCAGGAGCTGGAACGGGCAGCATCGCCGCTCGATCAACCTGCACGGCCATAGTCATGGCAAGCTGAAGCCGTTGCCGCGCCAGTTCGACGTCGGGGTAGATGCGCGTCATTTCCGGCCCACGACGCTCGCGGCGCTCGTCGGGCGGGCCTCGGTCGACGTCGACCCTGGCGAGAACCTCGCTCGGCAGAACCCGCCAACACGATCGCGTGAGGCGGCGGCATGAGGGCAGACGCCCACCCGGTCACGCCGGACGGCCACTATTTCGTGGTTCGCGGGCGCCTCTGGCGGCGATCGAACCCGAGCCTGCCGGAAGAGCAGCGCGCCGCTTTGGTGAGCGAACTCATGACGGCGAGACGGGCGGTAGGAGCCGCGTTGCGTGCCGCCGACAAGGCGCACCTTGCCGAGGCACGTGCTCAGGTCGATCGCGCCAAGGTCGCGCTCGGCGAGCGCGGGCCAGTTTGGTGGCAGGACGGCTCGCCCGATCTCAATCGCCATCTGGTCGTCAACACGCCATATGCCGGCTGGCTGAGAGAGCAGGATAGCGCACTATGACGAACGACCCGCTCCCCGAGCTGCCGGCCGATGCGTTTTTGAAGCAGGATCCGGATGACGATCTCGCCTTCTATGCTCCCGCACGCCTAGTCACGCATATTGACGAAGGAGCGGTGACGGCGCTGACCGCGTGTTATCGGGAGCGGCTCCCCGAGGACAGCCAAGTGTTCGACCTCATGTCGAGCTGGGTCAGCCACCTGCCCTCCGACCGCTCCTACGCCGCTGTCGTCGGTCACGGCATGAACGCCGAAGAGCTCGCCGCCAATCCAAGGCTGGATCGCTGGTTCGTGCAGAATCTCAATCGCGAGACATCACTGCCGCTGGACGATCAATCGTTCGATGCCGCGCTCTGCTGCGTCGGCGCGCAATATCTGCAGCAGCCGGTCGCGGTGTTCGCCGAGGTACGCCGGGTGTTGACGCCGGGCTCCCCGTTCATTGTCAGCTTCTCGAACCGTTGCTTTCCGACCAAGGCCGTCGCCATCTGGCGGTCGCTCGACACGAACGGACATGCCGCGCTGATCCGGCTCTACTTCGAGCGCGCCGGCTTCCGCGACATCACGGTCGAGCTTCTTGCCGATGGTCGTGCGAGCGACCCTCTGGTCGCTGTGATCGGCAGCGCCTGACCAGCCCGAGCGGCCGTCGGTACACCCTTGGAGGGCGGCGAAGGCGAACCTGGCTATCCTTGGCTGTGGACGACCTGCCGGCGTCGACGAGTATTTATGGCAGAGAGCGTCGTGGGGGCGACCTGATCCTTCCAGTGGTCAGCGGCTCTTCCGTTCCCGCCGTTCCTCGTGATCCGCCGTGACATCCAGATCCTTCGCAAGCTGCTCCAGCGCGCGGCGAGCGCCCAGGCGCTCAAGTCCGTCCCGATGATCCACCGATCGTGGTAGGGCGCTCCGCGCCCGCGCCAACCTCGCGGCAGCCCTGAGGGTTTCGGAATCCACGGCCGTTGATCCTCCGATCGTTGCTTATGGTAGCTGTACCGCAGCATAGCATTACAGCAGGGACAATATCGACTCCCATAGCGTCGGCCCGGACAGACCGGCATGTCCGTATAGCCGCTAATGCAGGTTGGCGCTGGCGAGCTCGCTGAGAGCGGAAGCAACGATCCCCCATCGTTGCATACCGTGCCAATCGCTCTTCTCCTGCAGACCGAGCATGTAATCATCGGCCCATGCGACTGCGTCACTTGCGCCCAGATCAGCGATCAGTTCAGCGGCAATTGCCCATGCCTCCTGCTGATCAGCCCCGTCGTCGGCGTCGGTGCTGCCACCACCAAACAGAGCAGTGCGAGCGAGCTTTCTTCTCGACATGGTCAATCGTCCGTCGGCAGTTCGTCGGGCCAGAAGTCGATGTCTTCGGCTGCTTGTACGACGTGTTGCTTTCGATCGCACCGCGGCAGGACGGGCGCCTCCCCATCGAACCCGATCCTGATCGCTGCTCCAGGCCGCGTGGCTTCCTGGAACACCGCCTGAAGCTCGCGGCCATTGCGGAGCATACCGCCGATCCAGGGCGCGCGATCCGCCGTCAGATAGCCGATCTGGATACGACGAACGCTGAAGACGGCGATGGCGTTCGGGTCGACCGGGTTCTTGGGCTCGGGCACGAGCTTGATCGGCTCACCCGGCGCACAGAGCAGGATCTCGAAACGTCTATTGCCTCCATCCTCATTGGGATGATCGGCACCGACGACGTGGAGGCTCAGCTGCTGCATCGGCGCCGTCCGTCAGCTCAAGGTCCGGCCGAACCACAGCACCCGTCCGACGATATCGATCCGGCTGAGCTGGACGTCCTGCCAGCTTGGATATTCCGGATTGTCGCTCTTGATCGAGATACCCTTGCCCGCCGGCTGGCGCGCCAGGCGCTTGACCATCAGGCTGTCGTCCAGCCGCAGGACGTAGATTCCGTCACGGATCCTCCCCGCGCCATCCTTTCGGTCGACGATCACGTCGTCACCATCCGCCAGCGTCGGCACCATGGAATCGCCTTTCACGCGGATGATCGACAGCCCATCCGCCGACCCCTTGGCGAGCTCGCGCAGCCAGCGCGGATCGAACCCGATCGTGGTCCGGCGCGCCTCGCCGAAATCGGCGGCTCCATAGCCAGCCGACGCATAGACATCGAGCACCGGCACCTGCTGCAGCGTCGGCTTCTCCCAGTCCTGCGGACCGCCCAATAGCGACTCCTTCACGCCGAAGTAGGAGGCGAGCAGCCGCCGGTCTTCTTCGCGCAGATGCTTGGGTGAGCCACGTTTAATATACTGCTGAATATAGGCCTCGTTGCGACCGAGCAGGCGCGATAGCGCCGCGTAGTCCTCGCGGCGCTCGTCGATGAGGCGCTGGAGCGCCGCGCGAGGGGTTTCGATTTCCGCGAGCATCATAGGAAACGTCCTAGACAAGAGCGGCGATGGTATGGAACATAAGGGGAACGATGTAAAGCGAGTCGGTGCCGTGGAAAGCGAATTGCTGCGACAGATCGAGGAATATCTCGCCCGCGTGGGGCTCAGCCCGACACGGTTCGGGAGGATCGTCGTGCACGATCCCCGCTTCGTGTTCGACCTGCGCGCAGGAAGACGTCCTAGGCGCCGCGTACATGGTCGGGTTATCGCCTACCTCGCGGCTCATCACGCCTGATTTACCGCACCCCGTCGGCCCACCGGCGTTCACCGCTGCCCCCAGGCAGTCATGACCTTTCGGATGTATGCTGGTGTCTCGCTGTTCGCCGGAATGCCGCGCGAGCGCAGCACCGCCGCAGGACCGGCATTGTAAGCGGCAAGCGCAAGGCTCACCGAACCAAACTTGTCGAGCATGGCGCGCAGGAAGCGGGCGCCCCCCTCGACATTGGCTCGCGCGTCGAACGGGTTCAGGACTCCGAGCGCCTTGGCTGTGGCAGGCATTAGCTGCGCCAGCCCGATCGCTCCAGCCCGGCTGACCACGAACGGCTGATAGGCCGACTCCACCTCGACAAGCGCCTCGAGCAAGCCGCTCGGAAGCGCGTGACGCATCTCGGCCGCGCGGATGAACGCCAGCACGCGAGCGCGAGCGTCCGCCAAGCGGTAAGACTGCTTTAAAAGGGGCGCCTGAGGGAGCGACCGCGCGGTCCTGGTTGGTGCGGACAACGTCGGACCGCCGGTCCGATGTTCGACAAGCTGGAAGCTCGGTGGCATCTCGACATCGCGACCGGCTCCGCCGGGATCGACATCATCGGCAGCCGGCGCCGTCTGGGCAGCGGCTGCACACGGCATGACACAAAGGAGCGCGATCGCGCTCAACGGCAGGGATAAGGGGTGGATCATCCGGTCCTCGCATGGCTCTTCCCTTCCTCCTCGAATCAGAACATAGTGCGAACAATCTGCTGTAGGAAAGCGGCAGATGCGGCTCGGGAGAGGAGGCGGCGGCCCGGGCTCGCAATTGGACCTGCGAGACGCCGATGACCTTCCACGACCATCACTTTTCTTCAGCGCGCGAGAGCGGGCGCGCCATCGTCGAGGCGCTCGGCGGAATATGGCGCAACGATCGCGGCATGTGCCGCTGCCCCGCGCATGGTGATCGTACCCCGTCGCTGAGCGTACGGCTCGGCCGCAAGCGGCTGTTGCTGCACTGTTTCGCCGGATGCGAGACGCGGGCGATCCTCGATGCGCTGCACGCATTGCGATTGTCGGGATCGGCGAGCTGGACGCCGGTCGAGATCGATCGCAGCGCCGATGATCGAAGCCGCGAGGCAGCTCAGCGGCTCTGGTCGGCGTCGCAAGCTGGCGAAGGATCGCCCGTTGCACGCTATCTGGCTGCGCGCGGTCTCGCGCCGACCTCCGCCCTGCGGTTTCACCCCAGGACGCCGCTCGGGCAGAAGCCGCTCACCCGCTTCGTGCCCGCGATGATCGCGTCCGTCACGGATGCGACGGGGCTGATCGCGGTTCACCGCTCGTTCCTGTCCGATGATGGCTGCGGGCTGACGAACCTCGAACTGCGGCGCGCAGCGCTGGGACGACTCGGTGCCGGCTTGGTTCGGCTTGTTCCCCCAGCGAAGCGGCTCGGTCTCGCCGAGGGCATCGAGACGGCTCTCTCCGCCAGCCGCCTGTTCGACGTGCCGTGCTGGGCGACGCTGGGCACCGAGCGCTTCGCCCGCATCGACCTGCCGTCGTGCGTCGAACAGATCGTCCTCTTCCTCGATCATGATGCCGGCGGGCGGCGCGCGGAGAGGCTGGCACGCGAGCGCTTTGGCGAGCGCGTCATCGAAGCGCGCTATCCCCCTGTCGAGGGCGACGACTGGAATGACGTTCTGCGGCGCTGATCGGCGTGGCGAAGAGGAAAGGCAGCGGGGCGGCAGCGCCCTGGTGCCGGCGATTGGGCCGGCGGGGCCGGAGAGTCCTCATGCCCGCACTCGCGTCTATTTCCCCGCCCGTCCCGGAGCCGGTGATCAAGGTGGCCCATGCGCTCGCTCGCTACCTGCGCGCCGACGAGCCGATCGACAACCGGCTGGTCCGGCAGCTGTTCGAAGCGGCCTGCAGCGCTGGCGCTGCGCAGCGTCGAACGATCCGCCACGCCTATGACGCGCTCGAGCTTGCGCAGATCCTTGTGCTCGCTGCGCCCGATCGGTCGCCGCCTCCCGCGCCTGCCGACGTGCTCGCCGATCTTGTCGGCTTCACCAAGCGCCTGCCTACTCAGAGCGTCCGCACCGAAGAGCAGCTCGCGCTCCAGCAATTCTCAACGCCGGCACCGATCGCCTGGCTGCTCGGACAGGCCGCCGCGCTGACTCCCGACGACACGCTGCTCGAGCCTTCGGCGGGAACGGGGATGCTGGCCTGGCCGGCAGCGCGCGCCGGCGCTCGGCTCCTCCTCAACGAAATTGATCCGGTGCGGCGGCTCTGCCTGATCGAGGCGTACCCGCAGGCGCTCGTGACCGGCCACGACGGCGAGTTGATCGACGACCTGCTGCCTCCCGACCTCCGCCCGACGATCATCATCATGAATCCTCCGTTTGCGCGTTCCGAAGGTCGCGGCGAGGATCGCCACGCGGCCGATCGCCACCTCATCGGCGGCGCCAAGCGCCTAACGGCCGGCGGCAGGATGGTCGCGCTGATGCCTACCGGATCCAGCCGTGACGTTCTCGGCCCAGCCTGGACCTGCCGGCTCGACCTCACGCTGGCCCGCGGTCTCTATGCCAAGCATGGCACGGGCATCGCCGTCCGCTTGTTCGTCTGGGACAAGGTCGCCTGTGCCGCGACCCCGATCGTCGCGGAGGCGGATACCCTCGCCATGGCCCTGTCGCTGATCGATCGGGTGGTGCCCCGCGCCGTTCGCGGGACATCGCCACCCACGCCGCCCGCCCCGGCTCGTCCTCCTCGCGCGTCGCTGTTCCGCAGCAGCTCGCCGCACCCCCGTGCCGCGCCGTCGCCGCGACCCGAGCAGCTCGACCGCGCCGCTCGACCGCTGCGCGTGATCCCGCTCGACGAGCCGTGCCCGACCGGAAATCCTGTCGGCATCTACCTGCCGTGGCGGCCCAGCCGGCTTCGCCTGCCCGATGCGCAGGACCATCCGACCCCGCTCGTCGAATCGCTGGCAATGGGCTCGATCGCCGCGCCGCAGCCAGCCTACGCCCCGCTGCTCGCCGACGCGATCATAACCGGCGGCGAGCTGTCGGCCGCACAGCTCGAGACCCTGGTCTATGCGGGCGCTGCCTTCGAGCGCGACCTGCCCGGCCGGTTTCGGCCTGCGCAGGAGGGCGCTACGCTGGAGATAGCCGACGATGGCGCGGCCTATGCAGCGGGCTTTTTCCTCGGCGACGGCACGGGCGCCGGCAAAGGTCGGCAGGTCGCCGGGATCATCCTCGACCAGTGGGAGCGCGGACGCCGCCGCCACATCTGGCTGAGCAAGAACGAGGCGCTGCTCGAGGATGCCCGACGCGACTGGAGCGCGCTCGGCGGCATGGCACTCGACGTGCAGCCCTTGTCCCAGTGGAAGCTCGGCACGCCCGTGACCTTGGATGCCGGCATCCTCTTCGTGACCTACCCGACGCTCCGATCGGGCCGCGAGAACGCCACCCGCCTCCAGCAGATCCTCGGCTGGGCCGGTGAGGATTACGACGGGGTGATCGCCTTCGACGAAGCGCACGCGCTGGCGAACGCGGCCGGCGGCGAAGGCTCGCGTGGACGTGTGAAGGGCTCGGAGCAGGGCGTCGCGGGGCTGCGCCTGCAGAACCACCTGCCTCGAGCCCGCATCCTCTACGTCTCGGCAACCGGCGCTTCCGACGTCGCGAACCTCAGCTACGCGACCCGGCTCGGCCTCTGGGGTCCCGGTACGGCCTTCGCCGACCGCGAGGCATTCATCACGGGCGTCCGCAAGGGCGGGATCGCGGCGATGGAGCTGGTCGCGCGCGACTTGAAGGCGCTCGGCCTCTACACTGCCCGCGCGCTGTCCTTCGCCGGCGTCGAATATGATCTGCTCGAGCACAAGCTCAGCCCCGAGCAGGTCCAGACCTACGACGCCTATGCCGAGGCCTGGGCGATCATCCATCGCAACCTCACCGCCGCGCTGGAACAGACGCGCGTGATCGACAGCGTCTCCGGCGCCACGCTGAACGCCAATGCCACGTCGGCTGCGCTGTCCCGCTTCGAGAGCGTGAAGCAGCGCTTCTTCGCGCAGCTGCTGCTGTCCGCGAAGCTCCCGAGCCTGCTGCCGTCGATCGAGGCCGACCTCGCACGCGGCGACGCTGTCGTCGTGCAGCTGGTCTCTACCGCCGAAGCCATGCTCGCACGGCGGCTGGCCGAACTCTTGCCCGATGAGCGGGAGGCTCTCGAGATCGACCTCAGTCCCCGCGAATATGTGATCGACTATCTGCTCGGTGCCTTCCCGACCCGACAGATGCGCGTCTTCACCGATGCGGAGGGAATCACGCGCTCGGAACCCATGGTCGATGACGACGGCCGTCCGGTCCACAGCCAGACAGCGATCGCCGCACGCGAGACGCTCGTCGAGCAGCTCTGCGCGCTCCCGCCGATCGCGACCGCGCTCGATGCAATTCTGGAGCGCTTCGGCGCGCGCAATGTGGCCGAGGTGACCGGCCGGACCCGCCGGCTGGTCTCGGACAATAATGGCGTACAGCGCCTCGAACGCCGCACGCCCAGATCGAACCTCACCGAGTCACAGGCCTTCATGGACGGCACCAAGAAGCTGCTGGTGTTCAGCGATGCCGGTGGCACCGGGCGCAGCTACCATGCCTGCCTCAAGGCCCCGAACCAGGCCCGGCGGATACACTATCTGCTCGAGCCGGGATGGCGCGCCGATGCCGCCATCCAGGGCCTGGGTCGAACGCACCGCTCCGCGCAGGCCTCGGCACCCCTGTTCCGACCGGTCACCACCGATGTCCGCGGTGAGCGGCGGTTCATCTCGACCATCGCTCGCCGTCTCGACACGTTGGGGGCGCTGACCAGAGGGCAGCGGCAGACGGGCGGCCAGAACCTTTTCGATCCCGCCGACAATCTCGAAAGCGATCATGCCAAGGACGCGCTCACCGCCTGGTACCGCCTGCTCTACGCCGGCAAGCTCCAGTCGACGACGCTGGACGATTTCGAGGACCGGGCCGGCCTGCGGCTACAGGCCGAAGGCGGCGGCCTGCGTGAGGACCTGCCGCCCATCCAGCGCTGGCTGAACCGCCTGCTCGCCTTTCCGATCGCGCTCCAGAATGCGATCTTCGACGAATATCTCGGACTGATCGAGGCACGGGTCGAGGCGGCGCGAAAAGCCGGGACGCTCGACCTCGGCGTCGAGACGCTGGCGGTCGAACGGCTGACTGTCGAACAGGATCGGGTGATACGGACCGATCCGGCGAGCGGCGCCACGACCCACCTGCTTGACCTCGCGTTGGAGCGTCGGCCGCGACCGATGCTGGTCGACGACGTGCTGCGCTTAGCCGAGCGCCGCGATGCCTGCTTCCTGATCAATCATCGGTCAGGCCGCTGCGCACTCCGCCTCGACGGACGAAGCGTGCTCAACGAGGATGGCATCGCCTGCCCGCGCTACGAGATCCTCCGGCCGCTGCGCCGCCAGCGCATCGACCGCGACGCCTTCGCGGACACGCGTTGGACTGTCACCACCGCCGCTGTGTTCACGTGCGCCTGGCAAGCCGAGGTTGACGAGCTGGTTGCTTCGACCTCGACCGAGACCATCCACCTGGTCACGGGGCTGTTGCTGCCGATCTGGGACGCGCTTCCCGATGAGCTCGCGCAGGTGGTGCGCGTGGTCGACGATGGCGGGCAGTCGCTGCTCGGCCGCCAAGTCCCGACGCTCGCGCTTCCCGAGCTTGCCAGTCGTTTCGGCTTCGACGCACCGGTGATCGGCTCCGAGGACCTCGTCCGCGCCGTGCTGGACGGCGGCCGAGCCATGCCGGTTCGGGCCGGGCAGCCGCTTACGCTCAAACGCTCTCTCGTCGGCGGTTCGCAGCGGCTCGAGCTCACGGGCTTCGAGCCGGCCCGCCTGCCGGAGCTGAAGGCGTTGGGCTGCTTCGTCGAGATCATCCGCTACCAGACCCGGCTCTTCGTGCCGGTGCCGCACGCAGCGGAGATCATGGCCACGCTGGCGATGTGAGCCGGCGCGACGCTCGACAGGCCGAGCTTCATCCGCTATTTAGGTGTTAGCACTAGAAGGATCGAAGCATGGAACGCGCGATCACCGCCAGCGACGCCAACCAGCGTTTCTCCGAGATGCTGCGCGAGGTCCAGGACGGCGAGACCTTCGTCGTGACCTCGCGCGGTCGGCCCGTGGCAAAGGTCACCCCCGTCGACGCTCTCGAGCAGCAGGGTCCGGCCGTCGATGCGCTGCTCGACTTTGTCGAGACCCTGCCCCGCCGGCATGCGGGCGCCTGGCGGCGCGAGGATCTCTACGAGTGACCCGCGTCGCGTTCGACACGAACGTTCTCGCCTACATCGCCGGAGTTGACCGCCACGCCGACGATGCCGCCAAGATCGAGGCAAGCCGGGCGCTGCTCAGGCAGCTGCGCGGCCGGGCGACCCTGCTCGTTCCGGTCCAGGCGTTGGGCGAGCTCTACGTCGTCCTGACCCGCTCGGGCGCATCCCGCGAGGAGGCGCGCGACACCGTGCTGCGCATGGCGCAGGCGTTGGCAAGCCTCGACAGCAGCAGGTCGGCCTTTCTGTCGGCGCTCGATCTCGCTACCACGCACAAGCTCCAGATGTGGGACGCGCTGATCCTCAACGCGGCGGCCGAGGCGGGCTGCACCCTCCTCCTGTCGGAGGACATGGCCGATGGCTTCACTTGGCGCGGAACGGCTGTGGTGAACCCGTTCGCTGCCGCGATCGATGAGCGTCTGACCCGCCTCACCGCCTGACGCGGACATCTCCGAACCCATCGTCGACAAGAGGAAAGGAGGCGTCGGGGGACGCGAGCCGGCGCAGCTGCGCCCGAGGCTCGTCACCCAAGGAGTCCGACGATGATCCAGACCATAAAGCTCTCGCAACTCGTGCCGTCGAAGCGGAATGTCCGTCGCCGCAGCGACGCCGCGGCCGATGCTCAGCTCCGCGCCGACATCGAGGCGCGCGGGCTGCTGCAGAACCTGATCGTCACCGCCAACAAGAAGCCACGCGGCACGTTCGCGGTCGAAGCAGGCGGCCGACGCCATGCGGCGCTGAAGACGCTTGCCGACGAGGGCAAGATCGCCCCCGACTTCGACGTCCCCTGTCTCGTGCTGGACGACCTCGGCAGCGCCGTCTCGGAGGCGAGCCTCGCGGAGAACTTCCAGAAGCTCGCGCTCAACCCCGCCGACGAATGCCTCGCCTTCCAGCACTTTGTCGAGCTCGGCTCGGACGTCGACGGTGTGGCCCGGCGTTTCGGCGTCACAGTACGGTTCGTCGAAGGCCGGCTGCGCCTCGCCAGTCTCACGCCGGTCGTGTTCCAGGCGCTCGCCGACGGCGAGATCACGCTCGACATCGCCAAGGCCTATGCGTCCACCCCTGATCGCGAGCGGCAGGCGCATGTCTTCGACCAGCTGAGCCGCGGCTATGGCGGCGCGCATCCCGACAGCATCCGCCGCATGATGACGCAGGCAACCGTCTCCGCGGCCGATCCGCGCGCGCGGCTGGTCGGCGAGGACACCTATCTCGCGGCGGGCGGGCGCATCGATCGCGACCTGTTCGCCGACGATAGCTCGACACGCTGGCTCGACATCGCCATCCTCGAACGGCTCGCCAACGAGAAGATGGACGCCGCAGCATCGGCGCTCGCTGCCGAGACCGGCTTCGCCTGGGTCCGCCCGACCCTCGACCGGTATGTCGACTGGCAACAGACCGACGGTCTGCAGCGAGTCGAGCTCGAAGCGCCAGCACTAACCGATGCCGAGCAGGAACAGGTCGCAGTGCTCGAAGCCGAGGCCGCGTCCAAGGTCGCACTGCTGGAAGACGAGGAGAGCAGCGAGGAAGAACGTGACCGCGCCGAAGCCGACCTCGAAAAGCTCGAACAGGCGATCGAGGCGATCACCGACAAGCCGCCGGTCCTCGGCGAGGACCTACGACCGACGGTCGGCGCGTTTCTCGTCCTTGGGGCCGACGGTCAGCCCCGCCTGCACCAGACCCTCTACGCCGAGCGGGTGGATCAGCCCGACGGCGACATTGACGCGGGCGAGGAGCCGGAACCCGGACCCCGCGCGCTTGGCCTATCGCAGCGCCTGACGGACGAACTGGCTATCCAGCGCCGCGACATCCTGGCCGTCCATGTCGCCGCCGACCCTGATTTCGCGCTCGACCTCGCCATCTTCCTCATGGTCGACCGCAAGCCCGGACACGGCGTCGAGCGATACGCCTCCTCGCTCAGCGCGCGGCCGCCGCAAGATCCGGTCGTCGGCTTCAAGACTCCGGGGGCGGCGGCGACCCTCGCCCGGGTCGAGGCCGCCGAGGCGCTCGACCGCAGCTGGACGGCCATGGATACCGTGGAAGCTCGCTTCGACGCCTTCCGGGCGCTCGGTCCCGAGCAGCGGGCAGCTTGGCTCGGCCAAGCGGTGGCGGCGTCGCTCGAAGCCACGATCGCCGGTACGGGCGCAAGCACCTGCCGCTTCCATGACCATCTCGGCAACCTGCTCGGGATCGACGTCGCGGCCTGGTGGCGGCCGACCGCGGCCAACTTCTTCGACAAGGTCACCAAGCCCGTGATGTTTCAGACCCTGACCGAGATCGACGGTCCGGCGCTCGAGGCGCGCTACGGAAACGCCAAAAAGGCCGACCTCGCCGCCGCTTGCGAGAGGATCTGCGCGGGCGACTTCATCGGCGAGGTCGGCACCAAGGCGGCAGCGCGCACCTGGCTGCCGGCTGCGATGCGCTTCGATGCCGTCGCGGCATCGGCGGTCACCTGCGTCGACGCCGCCGTGCCGGACCAGGGCGACATCGCCGCAGATCATAAGGAGCTTCCTGAGCGCTACGCTGCCTGACCGGATCGTCTGACCTGGGGCGGCCTCGACAGGGGTCGCCCCTTTGTCTGCGCGTTCGCGGGAGAGGGGAGACGGCTGTCGCCGGGGCGAGCCGATCCGGCTCGTTCCGAAAAGGAGATGCGCGATGCGCCAAGTCCGATCCGCCAGTGCCCCGACCAGCCCCGCCGAGACGATTACCAAGACCATCATCGAGCGTCTGGAGGCGGGAGTGAGACCCTGGCGCCAACCCTGGACCGGAGGGTCCGTGTCCCGACCGCTGCGGGTTTGCGGGACGCCCTATCGCGGGATCAACGTCATCTGGCTGTGGATGGCCGCCCAGGCGCGCGGCTTCGCCTCGCCAACCTGGATGACTTATCACCAGTCGCAGTTGCTCGGCGGCCAGGTACGCAAGGGCGAGCGCGGCACCATCGCAATTTTCTACAAAAGCTACACCAAGACCGTGGAGGACGCCGCTTCGGGCGAAACCGAGGATGAAAGCCGCCGCGTGTTGAAGAGCTTCACGGTCTTCAACGTCAACCAGATCGACGGATTGCCCGAGCGGTTCCGTCCCGAGCCAGTCGAGCTGCCCGAACCGACCGCGCGCGACGATGCGCTCGACGCGTTCTTCGCCGCCATCCCCGCCGCCGTCCGTCATGGCGGAGGCGAAGCCTATTACCTGCCGAGCGCCGACGAGATCACGATGCCCGAGATCGCGGCGTTTCGCACCCGCGACCTCTATCGGTCGACGCTCGCCCATGAGCTCGCGCATTGGACCGGGCACGAGCGGAGGCTCGCACGAACCTTAAGCGGACGGTTCGGCAGCGACGCCTACGCCATGGAAGAACTGGTCGCCGAGCTGGCATCCGCCATGGTCGGTGCCGAACTCGGGCTGCCGGTCGACCACCTCGACGATCATGCGAGCTATCTCGCCTCCTGGCTCAAGGTGCTGAAGGCGGACAGCCGCGCGATCCTCACGGCGGCTGCCAAGGCGGAAGAAGCCTCCACCTACCTGCTGGGTCTCGGCCGTCCCAACATCGCCGAACCCGCGCTGCTCGCCGCCTGAAGCGCCATTGCCGGCGTGCAGACGACCGAACCGCGTCGCCGCCGGCCTGCCCCGGGAGACACCCCAATGACCTATGATGTCGGCTACCGCTTTGCACAGGCGCTCGATCCGAGCGGCCTCGACACCATCGCTGCCTGCCTTCACGCCATCCAGGCAGCTGCAAAGGATTGCCGCAACGCCGGCAAGCCATTCGAAACCGATCCTGCCGTGGTCCTGCTCGCGCAACATCTCGGCCGTATCGCGACCGACAGCATGCCGGACCGAACCGGACTGCGCGCGCTGTGCGGCGCGGCGCTCGCCGAAATCGCGCGGACGCCGCTGCTGACGCTTCTCGCCACGCGCGGCGTCGCTCATGACGCCGACGCCAAGCGAACCTTCCACACCGAAGCGCGTCGTGCGCTGAAGCGGCTGGCGGAAGCGCTGCAGCTCGCGCCTGGTACGTACGAGGTTCGCGTCTGCGCCGGTGGCCCCGCCGTCTCGGGCGAAGTCATCCTGCACGCCGACGAGTTTTACGTGCAGGTCTCGATCGGCGGCTACGGCCGGGGCGAGATCCTGTTCCGCCGCTGCCGCGGCCGCTCCGATTATGCCGGTGAGCGCAACCACTGGGCCCGCATTGCAGAGCTGCTCGAACCGACCTTGCTGGCCCGCCGGATGGCGCACGAACTCCGTCTGGCGCTCCTGCCCGAGGTCCAGCCGCGGCTCGTCGCGTGAGACATCGGTCGGGAGGTCAAAGCGACCCGGACAGGCGGCGCGGCAGAGGCCCTCTACCCGCCGGCGGTCCGCGCGCAACCCGCCCGCCTGCGGCCCGTGTTGCCTCGCGTGGTTCCCCGCGAGGCTGCCCGCGCCAGCCTTGCCGGGGGGTGGCGCCGCGTTCCTGATGCCGCCGGGAGGAGGGCTTGCGTCGCCGCAATCATCCGGCGTCGCACAGGAGACCTCTCATGCCGACAACCCTTGCTGCCCAACTTGCCGCCCTCGAACTCGGGCACCTTTCGATCAGCGCCGAAGCCGGCACCGGCACCCTTGCCCGTCCGGAACCGGAGGCGATCGATCAGACGCTCGCTGCGGTCTGGTCGGACTTGTTCGCACTGTTCACCGACACGATCCTGAAGGATCAGGCCGAGGAGCTCGGCTGGGGGTTCGTGAACCTCTTTCATCGTGCCGCCACCAAGTCCTCGACCCGGATCGACCGTGCGACCGACGAAATCCGGCTGCTGCTCGCGACCAACGACGGATCAGAGGTACATACCAGCGAGCTTGAGCAACAGGTCGAGCGCGCCCAGGCCGCCGAGGCGGAAATGCTCGCCCTCGAGAACCTTCGGGAGACCGCAGCCGCGCTGTACCTCGCGGAGACCGGCTCCTCCTGGAAACCGGCCGGCGGGTCGCGGCTCAGCCACGATGCGCTGACCACATCCGCGGTGGTCCAGGGGCGCGAGTTCCTGAAAGCACGGGCCGAAGGCAAGCGGCGCGCTACCATGCCGCAGGGAACGCCGGTGGTCTTCGCTGGCGGGCGCCAGGGCTTCCTCTCGACCGATGACGCCAAGACCTATGGCGACGCGATCTGGCACACGCTGGACCGGGTGCGGGCCAACGTCGCCGACATGGTCCTCGTCCATGGCGGCGACGGCAAGGGGGCCGACCGCCTCGCCGCCTCCTGGGCCGAGCGTCACAAGGTACCGCAGATCAGCTTCAGCCTGGATACCCGTCTGGGTGCGCGCGCGGGCTTCCGTCGGAACGAGCAGATGCTCGGGTTAAAGCCCCGCTACGTCGTCGCTTTTGCCGGGAACGGCGTGCTCGAGCGGCTCGTCATTCAGGCGAAGGAGCGCGGCATTGCGGTCGTTGATCGGCGCGGACCGCTGGGCACGAACCCGAAGCGTGATGCCCTGACGCGGACACTGGAAGCGACAGGCTGACCTGCCTCGGCGCCGCTTCGGCGGCGCCAATTCCTCATGCCGGCCGCGCGGCTTTCAGAGCAACCGTCGAACCAGGCTCCCGATCGCGGTGCCGATAGCATAGACCGTGAGAATGCCGATCAGAGCTGCCTCGACATAGAGGCCGACGCTCGTCCGCTTGTTGTCCGTCATTGCACGCGGCCGGGCCGCAGCAGATGATTCAGCCGGGCCGCAATTGCCCGGAACCGCGCTACGCCCTGCCACTCGCGAGCAAGCACAAGCGCTGCGATCCGCTCCGCGATCCACCGGGCGGCACCATCCCCGTGCATCCTGTGAATGGCGAGCGCCTCCGCCCATCGTTCCTGCTCGTGCGTCACGCTCGCATGCTAAACCGAACCTCCGACGTCGAACAACACGCCTCGCGTCGGCATCCCTTCCGAACAGCGGAGCCTCGAGACATCCTGACGCGCGGTTTGACCACCATGCTTGCGTAGCCGCCTCAAACCGGGCGACGAGCGATCATCGACCATCTTGAGCGCCACGACCTCCTGTCGAGGGAGGATATCAGCACCCCCTCCCGCAACGAATAGGTTCTTCTTTGCTGCCTTTCATGTTTCTGGCTGCAGCCGTGATCGCCCCCGGCACGCGCTTCACCTGCACCCCGGTAGCGGTCTGGGACGGTGACGGGCCGATCTGGTGCGCGGAAGGTCCGAAGATCAGGCTGGCCGGCATCGCCGCGCGCGAGATCGACGAGAGCTGCCGGCCCGGTCATCCCTGCCCGCAGGCTGGCGGCCGTGCCGCACGCGACCATCTCGTCGCCTTGCTCGGGGGCGCCCGTGGCACGCGATCGACCGGCCATGTCATCGTGCGCGGGCCCCGTCTTTCGTGTGTGTCGAACGGGTCTGCGAAGGGCGATCGAACCGGGGCGCTCTGCCGCGCAGCCGGTGTCGGCGACCTCTCCTGCGCGATGGTCAGGAGTGGCTATGCCCTCCGCTGGCGGCGTTATGGCGGCGACGGTCTCTGTGGATCGGAACGGCCGCAGGACTGACCCTTCAACAGGACGGATCGGTCAGGCGGCTCCCATGTAAGCCGGAGCCGTTCCCATCGACCTATCTCCCCTATGGCGGGCGCGATCCGCCGCAACCCGCTCCCCAAGGCCCGAGTTGCTCGCGGCTTCGCCCCTCGCTGCCCGCGCCAGCCTTGGTCCGCAGGTTCCCCTCAAGCCTGTCGGCCCTCGGTGCGCCGGCGTCGCTTGCCTCGCCATGGCCGGGGTTCAGTCGATCGGGACGGTCCCGGCGACGAACTTGGGAAGCAAGCCATGACCAACACCGTTCTCCTCGTCGGCAACCTCGGCGCCGATCCCGACACCCGCTCCACCCGCAACGACACCCGCGTCACGACGATCAGCCTCGGCACCAGCCGGCCCAAGCGCGACAGCGAGGGCAAGACCTTCAAGGATGCGAGCGGCTTCACCGCCAAGGAAACCGAATGGCATCGCATCACCTGCTTCAACGGCCTCGGCAAGACGGTCGCCCAGTTCGCCACCAAGGGCATGCTCGTCGCGGTGCGCGGGCGCATCCACTACAGCAAGTGGACCGACCGCGAGGGCGTCGAGCGCTACGGCTGCGAGATCATCGCGGATGACGTGCAGTTTCTCAGCCGCGGCAAGTCGACCGGCGGTGAGAGCGGCGACCAGCCGGATTCCGACGACGACCTGCCCTTCTGACGGAGTCGGATCAGCCCCGGTGGCGAACCAGCCACCGGGGCTTTCTCTTGTCAGCGCGCGAGAGGAAAATGGCGTGCGACCAGCGCGTCGAGCCGCTTGGTCAACAAACCGGCGAGAACCAGCGCGTCGCGTTCCGCGTCGAACGGATCGCGCTCGATCGCGCTGACGATCGCGTCGCGGAGCCAGTAGCTGGTCGCGGGATCGGCGAGGATGCCGATCACCTCGATTACGCCATCGCCGGCAACAGCCGCAGTCGGATCAGCCATGGCTACCCTCCCCGCTTCGTGCCGGAGCCGCAGCCTTTTGCTCATGGGCCGGGTCTCGATCGCCCTTCCCCGGCGCAGGCTTGTCACCGGCGACCGCATCGATCACCAGCTCGCGCAACCGCGCCATGCCGAGACTCGCACCGCCGGCATCGAGCACTGCGAGCCCCAGCTCCAATGCTGCTGCGCGCCGGACATCGGCACCGCGGGTTTCGAGCATCCGCCGCTCTTCATTCAGGCGTGTGAGCGCATCGAGCGCGCTCGGCTTCTTCTTGGGCACGACCAGTCTCCTTGTCGGTCGAAGCCCCTTCCGATGCCGATCATCGGATACCGCCCGGGGTGTAGGAAAGTGCTTTCTTGGCCACCGTGTCGGGGATGGTGCACGCCACTACCGTTCCGCTGACAATCGCCCGTCGCGGGCATCGAGCCCGCGCCGGGCGAGCTCTTCTACTCGCTCGACATGGGGAAGGATGACAGCGGGAGAGATCGGGCCTCAAGGACGACGGGGCCCCACCATTTTTCCGGCCGATCGAGCGCGGTCCATCACCTCCGGCACCTGCGCGCGGCCGAAAAAATCGTGACCCCCATCGCCGCTGCGCGGCCGCGCGCTGAAGCGCGCGGTCCCTGACCCCCGATCCCTCCCGCTGTCCCTCGAACGCCGTCTTTCACGACGGTCAGGAGACGGACGATGACTTACTTCAGCACGATCACTGCGGCGCAGGACACCGGAGCCCAGGCCGACCACGAGGCCTACATGGCCGCCTACGCCAAGGCCGCCACACGGGCCCGCTACAGCTACTTCGACCAGCACATCATCCGCACTGACGACGGGTGCTACTGGGTTGCCGACGAAGGGGACTATGAGACCCTGATGCAGGACCTGGTCGACCGGATCGTCCATACCGTCAACGCCGGCCGCAGCGACGAAGGATGACGGCGCGAGAGAAGCGACGACGCTCCCTCTCGTTTGCTCGTCCAGAGCGATAACCACCACCTGATTGCCTGAGGCCGATCTCATAGCGCGGGCCAGCCCATCGAAGACCCGGTCGTCACCCCCTCGCAGCGCCATTTGGCAATTCCCGCCGACGCTACGGCGTCCCGCCGGAAACACCGGTCAGATTGCCGGATCCTCGTCACACATCATCACCCGCAACACTCGGACCATCTGGGGCAAAGGGAGCACACCCTATGCGGCGCGCCGCCGGGGATAAGCAGCTGATTGCCAGTGCCAATTTCCGTAAACAAGGCCAGTCCACGATCGCTTTACGCCGTAAGACAAAGCTAAGTGCCTGATCTTCCTTAACCAGCTTCGCAGGAACCCCGAACAAAGCGTTTTCCTACAGGCTGGGCGGCCTGTTACACGGATGCTGCCTTTCGAAGCGCGACCACGCTCCTCCGACACTTCGGAGAACGTGAATGTCGTACCGTAACAACATGAACTTCAGGGTCGGCGACCAGATGCGCGCCGACATCCTCGCGCTCGCCGCCGAGCGCAATACTGACACCGGCAAGTTGCTGCGCGCGATGGTGCGCCGTGAGCTCGCCGGCGGGCCGGATCAGGTCACCGAACAGCGCGAGCAGATCCTGTTCATCGCCATTGCGATGGATGGCCTGCTCAATGCTCATCCGGATCCGGAGCTACGCCCGACGATGATCCGCTTGTGGCGCGAGCGCCTTGCCGAGGAGGGCCGTTCCGATGCGGCATAAGCTCGTCAACTTCACCCGCGGCAGCCAGCTGATCGGGCATTTCGGCTTCATGTTCGCAGCCGGCCTGAAAGGCCCGATGCTGCTCGCGCTGGCGACATTCGGTGGTCTGATCTGGTGGCGGGTCAATGCCGCGCTCAACGACCATGAGAGCTACCTTTGCTGGATGCGGCTCTATGTCGGAGGGTATACATGGTTCGAGTTTGATCCGACGAAGCAGGTCAATCTGGCCACGGATGGCGGCCGATTGCTCGTGCCGATCGCAACTGCGGCCAAGACCCCGATGATGGTTGCCGCCTGGACCAAGTGCATGGGGGCTGTCCGGGCCGGCGCGACCCTCGCCGCCTTTATCACTGTGCCGGCGACGATGGCCTTTGGCTGGATCGCCGCATGGTTCGGCCGGCGCTCCAAGGAAAGCCGTCACGAGCGCGGTGCGACGCTCGCGACCTACCCGGCGCTAGTCGGCGAGATCGACACCCACAATCGCGCGGAACGGGCGAGCGAATATCGCCGCCTGCTCGGTCGCGGCTGGCGCTTGGCCTCGCCCGCCGAGCGTCGCGCCGCGAGCCTGTATGAACCCTACACACTCGCCGGCGTGCCCTTCCCGTGGCGCCTCGAACAGAGCCACGCGATGCTGATCGGCACGACCGGCACAGGCAAGACCGTGGCGCTCCGCGACCTCCTCGCCCAGGTCCGCGCGCGCGGCCATCGCGCGGTGATCTTTGACCTGACCGGCGCCTTCATTGAGGCGTTCTACGACCCCGCCCGCGACGTGATCCTGAACCCCTTGGACGCGCGATGCCCGCAGTGGTCGGTGTTCGAGGACTGCTCCGACGAGGCCGCGTTCACAGCCGCCGCCGAAGCGTTGGTGCCGCATGACGGCGGCGGTTCCGAACAGTTCTGGGTGCTCGCCGCCCGCATGCTGTTCGTGGAGATGTGCCTCAAGCTCAAGGCTGACGGCAGGGCGACCAACCAGGCGCTCTCGTCCGAATTGATGACCGCCAGCCTCGCCCATGTGCACCGGCTGATGGAGGGGACGGTCGCCGACCCGCTGACCGCTCCGGAGGCTGCGCGCATGGCGGAATCGATCCGCGCCGTGTTCAACGCCAACGCCAAGGCGCTGCGCATGCTGCCGACCACTGGGCCGCTTTTCTCGGTGCGTGACTGGGTGGAAGGCGAAGGCGCACCGGGCGGCTTCCTGTTCGTGTCCGCCCGCTATGTCGACATGGCGGTCGCCTCGCGCCTGCTCACCGTCTGGATGGATACGGCGATGAACACGCTGATGGCGGCGCCGCGTAGCTCCGACCTCCGGCTGTGGTTCCTGTTCGATGAGCTGGGGGCGCTACACCGACTGCCCGCGCTCGAGAAAGGCCTGCAGACGGCGCGCAACTATGGCGGTGCGATCGTGGTCGGGGTCCATGCCTATGCCAAGCTCAAGGAGACCTACGGCGACAACATGGCGATGACACTGGCCGCGCTCGCCCGCACCAAGCTGGTCCTCGCGACCGCCGACCGGGAGTCCGCCACCTGGTGCTCTGACTTCATCGGTCACCGCCAGTTTCGCGAGATGGAGGAGGGCTATAGCTACGGCTACAACAACGCCCGCGATGCCGTCAGCCTGACGCCCAGGCGGCAGATCGAGCCGCTGCTGCTGCCCGACCAGCTGATGAACCTGCCGAGACTGCAGGGCTATCTGAAGTATCCGGACGGCTTTCCGGCCGCACCGATCCGTCTCCGCTATGTCGGCTTCCCCAGCATCGCCGAGCCCTTCATCCCGCGCTCCCGGACGCCACAACCGGCTCCGCTGCAGGTTGGCGATGCGGCGGACGGTCCGCCCGAGGGCGGTACTGCAAATCCCGGTGCCAATGATCAGGGGCCAGGGCCGAGCAATGCGCGCGAACGAGAGGCCGGCGGTGGCTCGCCGATGAGCGAGCCACCAATCGCAGATGACCCGCGCGGCAGTGCGGAGGGCGCAACAAGAATGCTCAACCCTGCGCTCGGCGGCCCGCGCTTGCCTGCGGAGGACCCCTTCCTGTTCACCCGCGGCGGAAAGGAGCCGCGGCACCCAGCAGGGAAGGCATCCCCTGCGCTCGCCAAACCTGTTTCCTCTGAGAAGCCGTCGTCGGGCTCTCAGGACGAGCCCACCAGCAGCACGACGGTGCCGCCGGATGGACGGCCCGGCACGGCCGATCCCGCGCGAGCGGTCCGACCTCTTTCGGGCCAGGAGAACATCTCCTTGCGTGAGCTGAAGGAGGGCGTCGCGCCGTCCGAGCATGAACCCGTTGACGATCCCGATCTGGGTCTGTGATCAGCCATGCTGTCCGTAGCGAGCGTGCGCTCCGCCAAGGGCGCGGCCGGCTATTTCGCCTCCGACAATTACTACACGGCCGGCGAGGCGGAGACGTCGGGCGAGTGGGTCGGCAAGGGGGCGGCGGCGCTCGGGCTGGAGGGTGTCGTCGACAAGGACGTGTTCAAGGCGTTGCTCCAGGGCACGCTCCCGAACGGCGCCCAGGTCGGAACCATAGACCGCCACAGCGCGGGGGTGGATCTCACCTTCTCGCTGCCCAAGAGCTGGTCACTGCTGGCGCTGGTCGGCGGCGACCGGCGGATCATCGACGCCTACCGGCAAGCCGTGAAGGACACGCTCGCCTGGGCGGAGCGTAACGCCGCCGAAACCCGCATGGAGGTGAAGGGCAAGGATAAGGTCGTCGCCACCGGCAATCTCGTCGCGGCCCTGTTCGAGCATGATACGAGCCGCGCCCAGGATCCCCAAGCCCACCTCCATGCCGTCGTCGCCAACGTCACCCAGAGTCCCGACGGCAAGTGGCGCGCGCTCCACAACGGCAAGCTCTGGCAGCTCAACACCCTGCTCAATGCGATTGCCATGGCGGGCTTTCGTGAGCGTGTCGAAGCGCTCGGCTACCAGGTCGGCGATCGCTCCAAGCACGGCAACTTCGAAGCGGCCGGGCTGACGCGCAACGCGCTGATGGCGTTCAGCACGCGGCGCCAGCAGATCCTCGCCAAAGTCGCGGAAATGGGCGTCAGCACGCCCGCGGCTTTCGATGCGGCGACCCTGATGACCCGGCCTGACAAGGCCCCGGTTGCGGATCGCGCGGCGCTGTATGGCGCCTGGCGCGAGAGTGCTGCCGCTATCGGGCTGGACCTTCCCGATCTGATCGGCCGAGCCGATTCCAAGGCAGCCGCTCCCTCTACGCCCTGGTCCCGACTCGCGGAGGCCGTGGGCTCCGTTGCGGAGCGCGGCCGCGCCCTCGTGACGACTTTGGGCGAACGTCTCGGCATAGCGCGGAGCGACCCGTATTTGCCGCGCGCGCTCAACCAGATGAAAGCCGATGCTGTCGTCGCGGCGCATGCTGTTGCCTCCGCGCTCCGCCACCTTGAGCAGCGTGAGGCGGCCTTCTCGATCACCGACATCTACAAGGCCGCGCTCGACGTTGGGCTGCCCACCGGCATCGATGCAATCGAGCGACGAGTGGAAGCGCTCACCCGCGAAGGACAGCTGATCCGCGGGACAGGACGGCACCAGGACATGATGACGACGGCCGGTGCGATGGCGACCGAGCGCCGTATCCTCGGCGAGGTCGATCAGGGGCGTGGCAGCGGCCGCGAATATGTCGCCAGCGCGGGCGCGCCGGGACGGCTTCAAGAGGTGGCCGAAGCACAGTCGGGCATTACGCTGAACCCGGGCCAGATCGCGGCAGGCACCATGCTCCTCGCCTCCCCTGACCGGATCGTCGCCATCCAGGGCGTGGCCGGCGCGGGCAAGAGCAGCGTGCTTGCACCTGCCGCCCAAATTATCAGCAAGACCGGCCAGCAGGTCATCGGGCTCGCCGTGCAGAACACCCTCGTCCAGATGCTCGAACGCGAGACCGGCATCCCATCGATGACCGTGGCGCGCTTCCTGAAATCCCATGAGAAGCTGCTGGGGAGCTCGCCTGACCGCTCGGCACTGGCGGATGCCCGGCGCTCGCTTGGTGGTGCCGCGATCCTTGTCGACGAAGCGTCCATGCTGTCGAACATGGACCAGTTGAAGCTTGTCCAAATTGCCAATCTGATCGGTGTCGGGCGGATGGCGCTCGTTGGGGACGCGCGCCAGCTGGGCGCGGTCGATGCAGGCAAGCCCTTCTCGCTGATGCAGCAGGCAGGTGCTCCCACCGCGCAGATGAGCCAGAATCTGCGCGCGCGGGGGGACGCCGTCCGAACAGCGGCGGCCGCCGCACAGATCGGCGCGGTCGATCGCGCGATGGAGGCGCTAGCACCGTTCACGATCGAGGCACCGGGGCGCGCCAGCGCGGAAGCGGCCGAGCGTTGGCTGGCGCTGCCAATGGATGAGCGCGCCCGCACGGCCATCTACGCATCGGGGCGGAGATTACGCGGCGAGATCAATAGCGCCGTGCAGGAGGGCCTGGTCGCGCGTGGTGAGATCGGTCCCGGCAGCATCGCGCTGACGGTGCTCGATCGCGTCAGCCTGACCGACGAGCAGCTGCGCAACACCCAGCATTATGAGCTCGGCATGGTGGTCGAGATCACCCGATCGCAGAAGGCGCAGCGGGTACCCCGGGCACGCGCTGTCGTCGAGGCGGTCGACCATGCGCGCGGAACGGTAACGCTCCGCTTGTCGCGTGGCCAAGAGCGGGTTTTTCGGCCGGAGAAGCTGCACACCCGCCCGACCGAGAGCCTGGTCCAGCTCTATGAGGCGAAGACGCTCCAGCTGCACGAACGCGACCGTATTCGCTGGACGGCGAACGACCGCGATAGGGGGCTGTTCAACGCCGACCAGGCGCGGGTCGTGTCGATCGACGGAAAGCGGGTCACTATGGAGACGTCGCAGGGAACGAAGGTTGCCCTTCTCCGCGACGATCCGATGCTCCAGCGCCTCGATCTCGCCTACGCGTTGAACGCGCACATGGCCCAAGGTTTGACCTCGGATCAGGGCATCGCGGTCATGGAGACGCGCGACACGAGGCTCGTGAACCAGCAGACGTTTCTGGTGACGGTAACCCGGTTGCGGGACGCGCTGACGCTGGTTGTCGATCGCGCGAGCAAGCTCGAGCGGCAGTTATCTCGCAACGCCGGAGGCAAGTCCTCGGCGCTCGAGACCACGGGCAACGTTCGAGACGGGCGGGTGGGAACGGACGAGCGGTCGCGTCCTGGCAATGTCCCTCAACCCCCGGAGAGATCGATCGAGGCTGATCAGGGCCGGACTAAGCCATATGAGATCGGGATCTGATTTGAGGCTTTGACGGGCAAGGAGACCCAACCCTGGCCGTTCAGCGCCCTTGGCATGCATCCCGACTCCGGACGCTCATTCACCATATTAGAGGGGCCTCTGCTCAACGCGAGAACGGGCACTGACCAGCGGAGAGCTAGTCGGTATGGCAGCCTCGTACGCCAGCGCAGCCGCCGTGATGTGTGCCTTGTCGGCGGTGCGGTCGAATACCGGTTGATGAGGACATCGATTTCCGGCACCCAACCCGGTACAATCGCAGCGCGATTGAACGACGGGACGACGGCAAAGGCGAAATGGCACGCGGCGAGTTGATGAAGAAGCTGTTCGCCAGCCACGGTCGGGATGATGAGTTCCGAGCGGTAGCGGAGCTTATCATCGACGAGGAGGAAAAGAAGAACAACCGCGTGCTCGCTCGGTCCCTGCGGCGGACGTTAGAAGCCGGTCCGGCTCGTCCTGCTAAGCCTAAGGCGCTGGCACCGCTGATACCGTTTCCTGAGGCGGCCGGCGACTTCATCGAGTTGGTCGAGCCGCATCACGACAAGCACGATGTCGTTCTGGCAAGTGATAACATCCGCGTTTTTGCGAGCCTGCTGAAGGAGTTCCGTCGGGCAGATGAAATCCGGCGCCGCGGGCTCCCAGTTCGCTCGAAGATGCTGTTTTGTGGCCCTCCCGGCTGCGGCAAGACGCTGACCGCTGAGGTATTCTCTGCTGAGCTGGGGCTGCCCCTCTACATCGTCAAGCTTGATCGGCTGATATCGTCCTATCTGGGCGAGACAGCGACCAACGTACGCAAGATCTTCGAGTTTGCGCGCAAGCAGCCATCGGTGTTGTTCTTCGACGAGTTCGACGCCTTGGCGCGCGCGCGTGACGAGGCCGGCGAACACAATGAGCTGCGCAGAGTCGTTAACAGCCTGCTTATTTTTATCGATCGCATCCAGCCTAAAGGCTTCCTGATTGCCGCCACGAACCTTGACCAGAGCCTCGATCCCGCGATCTGGCGTCGCTTTGACGAAGTGATCTGGTTCGATCGTCCCGAGCCGGCGATGATCCGCAAGTTCCTTCGGATGCGGTTCAAGAATGTTGTCGCCTCGTTCGATCCGACATCGCGGGCATCCGAACTCGATGGCTACTCCTATGCGGAGTTGGAGCGGATCAGCGTTCAGGCGATGAAGTCGGCTGTGATCGACAATCGGAAGGAAGTCAGGGAGAATGACTTTCGCGCGGCGATTGCCGAGGAGCGACGCCGACGCAAAGGCAATGCCCGGCTTATGCGATCAAACTGACCGCGCTTGCCCCGCTACGATCACCTTCAACTCCTGCGGTTACCCGAGCGGTTCGAGCGTCGGCGGCAAGGCGGCGGTAGGGCCGTCGAGCGTCCCGATCCGGCGGGGCACAGCCAGCGTCTCGGCAATGAACTCGATGATGCGGTGCAAACACAGCAGCGTCGCCGACCACCGGAGTTCGTCGACCCTTCGCTGATCTTGCGCGTGCAAATGACCGGCGCACTTCTAGAGGAAGACTGGAACCAGCTCGGCCTCACCGTGCTGTCCAGCGACGAGGATCGGACGCTGGTCCTGTTCTCCAGTACCGATGACATGACCGCGTTTCGCGAGCGGCTTGCCGCCTTCTCGCGAGGGGCGCAGCCCGGTCGTCAGGCGCCGGCCTATGCCGCATTCATCGGTGGTATCGAAACCATCGGTGCCGTCGAACCGCGCGATCGGATCGGCATACGTGCTCGAGAGGCTGGGTTCACCGCCCCCGAGGACTTCCAGCCAGGCGAATCCTACACGGTCGATGTCGAGCTGTGGGATCTTGGTCGGCGCGAGTTGCGCACCCGGGCGCTGGATGATGTCGTCGCCTATGCCGATGCGCGCGGTGGCGAGGAACTGGACCGCTACGTCGGTCCCTCGATCAGCATGGTCCGGTTGCGCTGCGACGGTGCCGTCGTGCGCACGTTGCTGGGCACCGATGCGCTGGCGGAGATCGACATTCCGCCGACGCCGGACATCGCGACCGGGCAAGCCATGCCGCTCGAATTTGCCGAGTTGCCGCCCCTTGGCGACGTGGCTGACGACGCGCCGCTGATCGGGATCATCGACAGCGGTGTGAACGACCACCCGCTCATAGCCGATATCCTCGTGGGCGCGATCGGCGTCCCCGACACGCTCGGCACTGCCGACGATTTCGGGCATGGCACCCGGGTTGCCGGTATCGCGACATTCGGCGATCTACGCGGCCAGCTCGCCGCCGCGACCCTCGACCGCGGTGCTCGGCTCTGTTCGGCCAAAGTCGTCGATAATCGGGGAGCTTTTCCGGACCGTCGATTAACGCCGCGACAAATGCGCGAGGCGATCGGCCGGCTCAACACGGACTATGGCTGCCGTATCTTTGTCATCGCGCTTGGAGATGCGCGACGTATCTACGACGGTGGCAAGGTCGGTCCTTGGGCGGCGACGCTCGACGAGTTGGTGCGCGAGCTGGACGTCGTCATCATCGTGTCGGCTGGCAACCGCCCGCCCCGGTCGGGGAACCGGATCGAGCAGGCGGTGACGGAGTATCCGGGGTATCTGACCGAGCCGGCAAATCGATTGTGCGAGCCGGCGGGCGCTATGAACGTTGTCACTGTCGGCGCGCTATCGCACGGCGACGGTATTGGGCCTCGTGTGGCTGACAATGTCGGGGTCCGACCGATCACGCTTGCCAACGAGCCCTCGCCCTTCTCCCGCGTTGGTCCCGGCTTGCGAGGTGCGATCAAGCCAGACGTTGTGGATATAGGCGGCACGCTGATCTACGATCCCGTTGTAATGGCGCTGAGAGGGGGTGAGCAACTGGCGGAGGCTGGCGTCATGTCGCTGCATTACCGCCCCGCTGATCGTCTTTTCGCTGCCGGATCGGGTACGTCATATTCAGCCCCGCTCGTCGCGTTCAAGGCGGCGCAGGTCCTCGGTCGTTTTCCGGAAGCCTCCGCCAACCTTGTCAGAGCGCTGTTGGCCGGCAGCACCACCGTTCCGGCCGAAGCGCGCGCCAGGCTTCAATTGCTTGGTGCTGACGCGCAGCAGGCGATATGCGGACACGGTGTCGTGGATCTGGAACGTGCAGCCTTTTCTGACGACTCCCGTGTAGTTCTCTATGCTGAGGACGAACTGGCGGTTGATCATTTCGCGGTCTACCAGATCCCGATCCCGGAGGCATTCCAAACGGAGCGTGGTCGCCGCACGATCCGCGTCAGTCTTGCCTATGATCCCCCGGTCCGGCACACGCGCCGCGACTATGCTGGGCTGACGATGGGTTTTCGGCTGATCCGGGGCTGCCAGCCCGATCTGATCTTCGAGCATTTCAGACGCCGCACGGCGGCGGAGGGACGTTTCCCCGACATGGCTGCGCGCTTCAACTGCGGCCTTGAGCCGGGACCGACATTGCGGGAGAAATCCAGCCTGCAGACGGCGACGGCAACCTTCCAGCGGGATGTAAGTACCTACGGTGATACGTATCATCTGGTGGTGCGATGTGCCGGAGGATGGGCGGGAGAGGTCGCGAACCAGGCGTTCGCCGTCGTGGTCGAGATCGCCCACGAAGCCGAGGTTCGCCTATACGAGCGAATGAGGCAGCGGGTGCGCGTCTAGGGCTGCGCTCGCGGTCGCCTAAGACGCGTTTATCAGTACGACCCACACTCGCCCGTTCAACTCGCGACGCAAACACCTAAGCGCTATGTGGCCCGGAACGGCTCACGCCGCGTAGCGGCCATCTTCCAGTTTGCGCACACGTCCTATGCCCGCCAACGCGTCGAGCACTGGCGCCACCGTAGCCGCCCGCTTGCCCCTGAACGCCCGGGCGACCTCACCCGCGCCCAGAGGTTTCGCCGCGCGACCAACCACACCCGCCACCGCCACGACCTGTTCGGGCAACGCGCCCGGCCATTCGAGAACCTCGGCACTCGGCCGCTCGTCCTCGGGCAGCGCCAGCGCCACCTGCTCGGCCGGCGCAACATAAGCGGGCGCCTGGAACTCAGGTCGCAGCCAGCGCACCTTGCCCTTAGCCTCCTCGGCCGCCCGCTCCTTGTTCAGCGCGACCAGCCGCTCGAGGATTGCGTCGTCTGACACGTCGGCTGGCCACCCGTAAGCCTCGGACACCGCCGCGTCGATTTCGTCGTGATAATGCCGGATCAGCGACACGCACCCGCGCTCGGTCAGATCGCGCTCCCTATCGCCAAGCACCGCCCCCGCCGCCTCGGTCGCGCGGAGCGCTTCGAGCGCGTTGTAAAGCTTGGTCAGCGTCAGGTCCGCGTGGCGCGCGAGCACCTCCTTGCGCAGGCCGTCGAGCTTCTCCGCGGCATCGCGGATGCGGGCTCTGAGGGTCTCGTCGGAGAAGTCCGGGAAGGGGAAGGGATCGAAACAAACTTCGTTCTGATACCGAGGGTCATCGCCAGCGCCCATCCGTCCGCCGGCTCTCAGCGCCCAAACGACGTGCGCTCGGCTTGAAACGAGCCCGAGCGTGCATGCGTCGTCCGAGGCAGTGACGATGACCGAGCCGTCTGCGAGGACACCGTCCGCCGAGTTGAACTTGAAGAATCGATGCGATGACGTTTCCGAGGTGACGATGTAGCGCCCTAAGCCGCGTACCGAGCTCCGTAGGCGCGGACGGGTTTCGGCGAAACGCCACCAATTCAGCCGATATTGTTCGCGGTCATTTTCATCGCGCTCTGGCTTCACATGATCATACAGATGCTGAAACGCAGCGGGATAATCCCTCAGCAATGCGTCTCCGCTTTCGACATCGAAGAAGTCGAATGCGAACGTTTCGCTTTGGGCCTCCGTGATGTCGGTACCCGCAATCACCAGGGGCATACGGAACGGCGGAATTCCAGCTTGGAGGAATTTCACTCTCTCCGCAGATCCAAATTTAAACCCATCGCCTGACATCTTCACGCCCATCCAGCAAATCCCCGAATTTGCTTTGAGTGCCTTAGCGGCCGCGACGTTTGGGCCTATGGTCAGATCGATGTTAATGACGCCGATTTTGTCTTCGAATTCAAGTATAGCCTCCCGTCTTTGTCGCCGCTCGAACTTGATCGTGGACAGCCGGCCTTTGCCTTCACCCCTCACTCCCACGGTCATCGCGATCCTGACCGCCGCCGTTGTTTCAGGATCGTGCCAAGGGTGATTGGGGATTGCGAACGCCATTCGCAGTCCCTCACCACCTGCTTCTAAATACTGACGGAGGACAGGACGATTGCTCGACTGAGCAATCGTCTTCGTCGTGATTAGGCCAAAGGCGCGAACGTGGCCTTTAGCCGCGAGTGCAGCACTCCGAGCCCACCAATAAGTCACGAAGTCGATCTCGCCGGACAGATCATGGTACGCCGTCCGAACCGCATCGACATACGGCGAACTCAAGCGTTTCCGCATTCGCTTGCTTCCGATGAACGGCGGATTTCCGACGATGAAGTCGGCCTTCGGCCACGAACGCCGCTTCGGGTTCACGTAGCGATACACCTCTCGGCGCCCTGCTTCGTCCGGCACGAGCCGTCCTGTGACCGGATGCTTCTTCATGGAGGTTCCATCCCAAATGCTAACGGGTGCACCGCGTTCGTCTCGCACTAAAACTCGGTCATCCCACTCCAGCAGGGCGTCAGCCTCCATAATCGTCTTCACGTCGCGCAGCACCGGCGGTTCGGGCATCCGCTCCTCTCCATTCACCCGAAAATGCCACTGCAGGTAGCCGATCCAGAGCACCAGCTGTGCGATTGCCGCCGCGCGCGGGTTGATTTCAATGCCAAGGAAGTTCTCGGGCGTGATCGTATGTCCGCCCAGCTCCGCGAGGTAGCGCGCGTCGCCCAACTCCTCGAGTAGCTCCAGCACCTCGCCCTCAAGCTCCTTCATCCGCGCCATCGCCACGTAGAGGAAGTTGCCGGTGCCACAGGCAGGATCGAGCACCTTGGTCTGCGCGAGCTTCGTATGGAAGGCTTCGACCAGCAGCCGCGCCTTCTCGCGGTCGCCGGCCTCTGCCGCCTCCATCGCCGAGGTGCGCGCGCCGAGCCAGTCCTCGCGCAGCGGCTCCATGATCGTCGGCCCGACCAGTCGCTCGACATAGGCGCGCGGCGTGTAGTGCGCGCCGAGCTTGGCGCGCTCCTTCGGGTTGAGCGCGCGTTCGAGCAGCGTGCCGAAGATCGCCGGCTCGACTTGGCGCCAGTCGGCCTTGGCAGCCTTGATCAGCACGTCTATCTCGCCGGCCGTCAGCGCGATGGCAGTGGTGTCCTTAAACAGGTACCCGTTAAACCGCCGCACAGTCTCGCCAGATTCGCCGAGCGAATGGGCGAAGTTGCCCTTGTCCATTGCTTTCCATAGGTCGGTGAGTTGTGGCGGCAGGTTCTCCGGCCGGTCGCGGACCTTCTTCAGCAGCGCGCTGAAGCTCTTCTTTGGGATCAGCCCGGTGTCCTCGGCGAACATCGTGAACAGCAGCCGCATCAGGAAGGCGGCGACGCGGTCAGCGTTCTGCTCGCGCGCCTCGATATCCTTCGCCAGCACAGCGAGATGATCGGCCACCTCGCGCGTCACGCGAGCCGCCTCGACCGATGGGTCGAGACTCATCGGCGCTGTCCAGATAGCAGCGAGGCGCGCTCTCACGTCCTCGTCGCGCAATTCCTCAAGCGTGATCCGGTAGCGGCGCCGGTCGGGGAACGGTGCGTAGGGCCGCCCATCGCGGGCGAAGTTGGCATAGAGGTCGATGCAGTAGCCGACGTCACTGACCAACAGGAACGGCGGCCAGTCGTGACCATCGGGAAGCGCCCGGGCATAGCCGTCGGCTTGCCCGGCCGCGCGCAGCATCGCGCCGGTCCACTGCTCGGTGCCGCGCCGAGCCATGCCGCGCTTGAAGCGCTCGGCGGCGGTTTGGCCGAACAGGTCGCGCAAGCTGTCGCCTTTCCCAGCGTCGACGGCGGCGGCGTCTGCTGCGCTGCCCTGCTTGGCCTCCAGGACAAAGCAGTCGCGCTTGTAGAGATCGATCCACCCGTTCGAGGTCGCGCCGTCGATCTCGGTCTTCACGACGTGGCGCTCGAACACGTAATCGTTACGTGCGGTGTCGCTTTGCGTCGGCTGCGGCCGTTCGACGCCGAGCAGCGCGCACAGATCGGTCACGAACAGTTGCGTGTTGGCGCGCTCGTTGCCTCCTGATCCCTGCCACTTGGCGATAAATTCGTCAGCGTTCACGTGCCCTCCGCGAGCACCTTGGAGTTCCGTTTCCGAAAAGGAAAGGGCCACCACGAGCGGGAGACGCGGAGCGTCGTGGCCCGATTTGAGCCGGATGCAGACAGATCGCTTCTCGGCGGTGCCAAGCCCTGAGAAGGCGCCACCTCGTTCGGCGCCCAGTCAAGGAGGCGAGAACGTAGAGGATTTCGCAGACGGGTCTCAAGACTTCTGGGTGGCACGCCCGGGCATGGTCGTCCGGCCCGAAGGCGCGCGGGACGCGGCAGCCGCCTAAGGGAGCGCCGCAGCCCAGCCCTGAAGCGCTTCGGCCACGGCTCACATGTAGAAGCGGTAGGATGGGTTTGGGGCTTGGTTCTCCGACAGCTCGGTCATGAGCTGCCCGACCTTCTTCGCAAAGGACAGTGTGATCGGATAGCGGGAGAGGCCCTCGCTAGTGTTCCAGTTCATCTTGGACAGCGCGAGGATCTCGGTGGCGCGCTGGCGCATGTCCGAAGACCCCGCCGTTCCGATCTCGACGGGAGCCGGAATGTGCGGTCCTGGATACTCGTTCCACCACGGCACATAGCCGCTGGTGAAGAGGTAATGCTCGGCCCCGACGGTGCAGAGCGTGCCGCGCCATGGTTCCTGCTGACCCTTACGAACGAGGCGGAAGGACGTGCTCCGGATCCACACCAATTCGCAAGCGGGGACCCGCCCCGCGGTGGCGCGGCGGAACCCTTCCTCTTCCTCCGGCTGGTACTTGGTGGTCTTATGGACCACCACGCGGCTCGGCAGCACGCCGGTCTGGCTCTCGTACTTCTCCAGCACATCGCGCAGCAGGGACGCGCTCTGGTCGGCGGTGAGGTAGGGCTGGCGGTCGCGACGCTGGTCGTGCTCGATGGTGGCGCCCTTCAGCGCGAACGGCTCCACGTCGGTCGAGAAGGCTTGGGCGACGCTGGCGTAGACGAGGCTGCCGGCGCGCCTCTTGAGATGGTGGAACGACACGCCGACAAAGCACACGTTCTCGGGCAGGTCCGCGGGGCGCCACGGAAGCCCCCCGGCCTTGTAGTAAAGCGACACGGCCAGGTTCCACGCGCGCGTGGCATGACTCTGGCCCTTGTCGCCGGGCCGCTCGACGGTGTCCCGGCGGATCACCTGCAGCGGAACCGGATTGTTGTGCGTCATCACCCGCGCCTTGAGGGCCCGGTAGAATGTCCTGAAGAGCAGGTCGTCGGCTTGCGTCCGCAGGTCCTCGGCCGCCGCGAGCTCCTCCGGCGAGGGCTGGAAGAGCGCGAGCTGGTCGCTCTCCTCCTCCCGGCGAAGAAACTCCAGTGCTCGGCGTTCGGCGGGCGACAGCCCCGCGTTTTCGACCCGCAGGTCGCCGAGCTCGTCGGGCAGGCACACCACGATGCAATCGGGACGGCTATCGCCAAACATGCCCTGGATGCGGCTGTCGAACAGGTCGAGCAGATCCTCGAAACCGTCCGGCGTCGCTCCCTTCGCGCGCGCAAGGTCCAACTTGGCTTGGTCGACAGGCCGGACGAAGCGCTCCTCGACGACAAAGCGGATGCCGAGCGCCCTCTCCGTCCCAGGCCAGTTGCGGTAGCGCTGTGCGTTGCCCTCCGTCGCTGGCAGGAAGCCGGCAAGGCGGCCGAGCCAGCCGCGGACCGCGCGGACGTCGTCGACCGGACCGATCAAGCCGATGCTGACCTGTGGGATGCGCCCGGCATCTGCCGGGCCGCCCGACGGAAGGGCCAGGCGCGGTTCCAGCCCGTACACGCCTTCGCCGAAGGTCAGCCTGGGCTCAGGCAGACACTCGATCTTGATCTTCATCGCCATCCAGCAATCCCTCCTCGGCGACATCCACGGTCAAAAACCCACCCTCCAGTATCAGGTCGGCGACATGGTCATGGCCGATGTCGATGGTGGCCTGTCCGCCGGAAAGGAAGCGTCCCCAAAAGGTCAGGTCGTCGTCGACGTTCTTGTTGCGATCGAGCTTCATGCGGCGCGTAGCACGGGACGTCCGGGCAAAAGCGGGCAGCGGCCGCCGCGCGTCCCGCCCAGTAAACATGTAGAACGGCTTGATCCGCACTGCCCAGTCGCCCGCCACCTGCGTGATCTCGTAGCCGAAGCCCTCGTTCTCGAACCAGGCCCGGTGTCCCTCCGCGCGCTGCTTCACCACGTCCCGGGCCACGCCGCGGCGCTTGGGAGTGTCGTAGACCAAGCGGCGCTGCCCACCGTTGCGGCCCTCGAAGTACGCGCGGCGGCGCTTGCCGCCCTCCAAGATCAGGCCTGACCCCTCCAGCGTCGCGAGATGGCGCTCGAAGTGCTTGCGTAGCAGCCAGGATAGCACCTTGCGGTCCTCGGCGTCCTCCTCGATCGCCGTCCGTAACACCTCCCGACTCCGTCCCCTGTCGACCAAGGGGCCAAGCGCCGCGCTGAGCACGGGCAGCGGCACCAGCGACCAGAGCTCGTCCTCAGAGCGATGAATGAACGTCCCGGCCTCGCCCAGCGCCAGGTCGCGCGGACGGGAGCTCAGCGGCGCGCTCAGCTTCACAATCGAGACCCGATCCGGAAGTGACGCGAAGGGCAGCACGTTGAGGACGTACGTGCCGACGGGCCGGTCGTCGCGCGCCACCTTCGAGCTTCCCGCCGACGCGTTCGCCTGCGCCACGGTGGCGCGGAAGGTGGAGCCGCCTTCGGTCAGGGCGAAGGTGGAGTGACCGCCAAGGTCCCGAGTCAGCTCGACGACGTCCGTCAGCCCGGTCCCGGCCCGCTCCATCGCCTCCATGCCGAAAAATACGTCGCAGATAGCCCGATTTCGCAGCGCCGTTCCACCCGGTTCGGGGCTGAATCGGCCGTCCGCCTGCACCTTAAGGCGCCTCGCCAGTGCCTCGGGCACCCCGCCAGGGTTCTGGAACGTTATACTCGATCCCGGCCTGACGTCGATGGTCGCGGGCTCGCCTACCTCGTAGTCCCGATGGACCAGCAGGTTGACCATGAGCTCGACGAGCGCGCGACCGGCGTAGGCCGGCGTGTCTTGGTGGCGCGTCCGGCCTTTAACTCGGATTGTCGAGTTAACCTCTGAATCCTCAAGACGTTCGAGCAGGGCCCGGCGCTGCCCGATCAGGTTGCCGCCGATGACCTGACGCTTCTTGCCCGCGACGGTCGCCGCGACCACCGCGTGGGGATACCGCACCTGCGGGTTGCGGCCAAAGAGGAGGATGCACCCGGTCGTCGGAACGTGCCGGTCCGCGATCCTGACGATCAGGCCCTGCTCGGCGAGCAGGGCGGGAAGCGTCTCGCTCGTCACCGGAGCGCGTCCGAGCTTGGCACAATATTCCCTCATCACAGCCAGCGTTAGGGCCTGGTCGAGCTCGTCGAGCGAGGCGTCTGCGACGGGCTGGTCGTCGAACGCAAGGGGGGCCGAGGGCAGCTCCGCGACGCGCGCGCTCGGGTAAAGGTCCTCGCCTGCAAGCTCAACGGCGAGATCATCCATCAGCTCGTCGAAACCGGCAATCTCCAGATGCTTGAAGTTGCTGCCGATCGCCCGCCTTAGCGTCTCGACGTTCGGGTGGAGGGCCTCTCCCGTCCGGGAGCACCAGTAGATGCCGTTCTTGTAGCGTTGCGCGGCCTTGGCGTTGCGCCCGAGCAGGCTTTCCATGATCGACGGCTCGAAGCCGCGATACCCGATGACCACGAGCGGCGAGTTCTCGAGCAGCGGAACGAGCTGCTTCACCAGCCTCGGATCGAGGCGCTCAGTCTCGCCCTGCTCGTTGCGGTCGGTGTACTGCTCCGCCTTGCCATGGAGCCAGACAATCTGGGCGCGGTTGTAGAGCGAGAACTGCCGCAGGTCGCCCGGGACCTGGTTCACTTCGGCCACGTGACGGATATGCGGGCGGAGGTCGTTCAGCGCGTCGGGCAGGCAGGTGTCGAAGTTGGGGGTGAGGATCGTCCGCACGATCCCCCGCATCACTAGCTCGGCGAGGCGACGGTAGCCCGGACCCACGCCGTTGACCGGTCGGAGCAGGTCGAGAAGCAGCCTAGCGCGGTACTCGCGGGGAACGAGCAGATGCTCGACCACCAGCGGGAAATTCTCGGCGAGCCTGTCGTCGCCCCTTATAAACCAGGAGTGGCTTTGGAGCCACGACTGCCACTCGGCCAGCTTGACCTGCTCGGGCAGCACGGAGCCCCCAAGGACCCGATCGGCATAGACGCGCTTCGCCAGCCTCATGACGCTCGGCGCCGCCATGGGCACGCCGGAGGAGAACGATGCGCCCGCGCCGAGCAGCAGGACGGGTCGAGCCTCGTTCTCGGCGCGCATGATCGACGCCAGGACTTTCACGGACGCCTGATGAGCGGACATCTCCCCTCCGCCTGTTGTATCCAGAGCCACCGACCATAGCGCGGAAGGAACAGGATATGAACAAAGATTTTGGCGGTTAGGGTTGCGAGTGCGTTCGCATCCGACCCGGCTACACCCTCGGCCGCGAGGGCGGCCGACTGACGGGAACGCTCGGCCGAAAAGCGGTTCCGCGACGTTCGTGATTCCCGACTGCAAGTTGCCTGCTGAACCGCCGACTGCCTCGCTCGGCACCGTCGAAGGGTCCAGCTGTCGGTCTATTCATCCGAAAAGTGGAGCTCGCTGATCGCCGCCTGATCCGTCTTCACGCGACCTTAGAGGTCGGCCAAGGACTCGATGATCCGCGTCTGGCCGTGCAGATGGCGTGGACGTGAGTAAAGGTGGCTTTGGGGATGGGGAGACTGGGATATCTATAGGTAGTGGCCCTTGGGGCAGGCCGTTTCTCCGCCTACAGGCGGCGGGACCTTCGAACCACCACATGAACAAGCGTCCGCTTACCGACGACCACCGCCGGACAGTGGCCGGTCCGTTCTCCACCCAAGAATCACCGCGAAAACAGCCTGTCCGCACCACCAACTCCGACGATTTGAGCTGTACACAGGCCGGTGACCGCCAGATAAACCAGCGGTTTGCTGGTCTTCACGCTCGCCTTTCGACGAAGGCACTTCGCAAGCGGGCGCGCCGAGAGGAGAGACAGCCCGGCTGCGTGTTTGCCGTGTGCAATCCCGAAAGACGGAGCTATGATGGGTGCAGGAGATACGAGTCTAGCGATGCCGATATCTGAATTTCCTGATCCTGTGCGAGGCGGTGATCAGCTCCGTTCGCTAGAGAATGATCGTTTCGCTCAAAGGCGCCCCGGCAACTTGGAAGGACTCGCCGGTCGGCAGGAGCTAAACAGGTCATGGGGACACCATCCTGCTTCGGCGTTCAAGACCAACACTGCACAGAGTCTATCCATCAGGCCCGTGTTTGTATGTGCCGTTGTGTTTGGCATCGCGGCCATCTGGACATACCTTCTGATTTTCTAACTACTTAGGCGTCGGCTCACCGATCCAGCTTTCCCCACAATCGCGCGCGCTCCGCGCCCTGCTTCGAAAGGGCTGAGGAGGCCGGCGTTTCAGCAAGCGCGTCATGTGTCTTTTGCTCGACCACGCCTCGCCCGCCGGATTGCCTTACGTCCACTTCCTGTCGGATCGCTGTGCCCTCTTGCCGCAAGGTAGTTTCTGGTGAAGCCCTGCCCCGAGACCGGGCAGCGCCGGAACCGACTGCGACCCCACGAACTCCTAATCCGCCGCTCATGATCGAGCTAGGCGCGGCAATCCCCTCGCTGTCAGGCGAGACAAGGCGGGCGCTGACTTCGGCGCGGATCTCTCGCCCGATCTGATCGGTGTATCGGCCGATGAGAAGGCCCCGCTCGCTTGCAATCTCCCGATCGTTGCTTGACCAGTGCGTGGCATTAGCTGGATCAAAAGCTCGAAACACGAGTGGCGTGTTCGCGATTTCAGAGCGCGCGAAGGATAGGAAGGCATCGCTTGTGTTCAGTGCCCCAGAGACTCCACGCCCATCCTGTGCCGACCATCGTTGTTCAAGCCGGTCAGCGGTCTCGTAGAGTTGGCGCGCCTCCCGACTCAGGCTTTGCGCTTGGGTAAGGCTTGATGAAATACCCGAAGCGGTACTCGATGTATTGCTTTGCGAAGCGGAGATGATAGACTGCTGGAAGGTGTCACGGTTCTTAGACCAGCTCCGGTTGTTTGACCATTGCTTAAGCGCGTCTTGGATCCTGTTTCCGTCTTTTGAGATGCTCGCGATATCGCTATTGGCCCACTGAGGTGGTCCCGCCTTCCTGGACAGTTTGGCGGCTGAGCTAAGCGATACCCCGGTTGGTTTACGCCGCCATTCTGGTGAGCGCCATATCCGGGGCATGCCCCGGATATGGCGTTGCGCCGTCTCGCCCGTACACCTCGTCCGGCGTTCGGCCGGCGAGGCGGGAGTGAGGCCGCTGCCCGTTGTAATAGTCGAACCACCTGCCGAGCCCGGTACGCAGCTCGGAGCCGGTTTCGAAGGCGTTCAGGTAGACGCACTCGTACTTCAGCGACCGCCAGAGCCGCTCGATGAACACGTTGTCCATCCAGCGACCACGCCCGTCCATGCTAATCCGCACCTCGGCGTCGCGCAGAACGCCCGTGAAGTCGGTGCTGGTGAACTGGCTGCCCTGGTCCGTGTTGAAGATTTCTGGCCTGCCGAAGCGCATCAGCGCTTCCTGCAAAGCATCGGCACAAAACGCCGCGTCCATCGTGTTCGACAGCCGCCAGGCAAGCACCTTTCGTGATGCCCAATCCATGACGGCGACGAGGTAGAGGAAGCCCCGCCGCATCGGCAGGTAGGTGATGTCGGCACACCAGACGTGACCCGGCCGGGTGATCTCCAGATTGCGCAGCAGATACGGGTAGATGCGATGCTCCGGGTGCGGGTCGCTCGTCCGCGGGCGCTGGTAGATGGGCGCAAGCCCCATCCTGGCCATCAGGCGCCGCGCTCGCCGACGCCCGACCGCATGGCCGAGCCGCTGAAGGTGCCGTGCCATCTGGCGGCTGCCATACCAGGGATGATCGAGGAACGAGGCGTCGATCACCGCCATCAGCGCCAGCGTCTCCCCCGTTTCTGGCACCGGCGCATAGTAGAAGGACGACCGGCTGATCGACACCAGCCGGCACTGCGCCGCGATCGACAGGCTGGCATGCTCCCGCTCGATCATCTGCCGCCGTCGCGCAATGCTCATCGCGCGTACCCCTTCGACAAAAAATCCCGCTCCACCACCAGCTGTCCGATCTTCGCGTGCAGCTTCTCGATCTCGGTGTCGCCCGCGGCCTTGGCCGCTTCGGTCGCGCCCGAAAAGGTCGCGGCCATGCCCTCGATCGCCTGCCGCTTCCACGTCGCGATCATCGTCGGGTGGATGCCGTGCTTAGTTGCCAGCTCGGCCAGCGTCAGGTCCCCCCGGATCGCCTCCAGCGCCACCTTGGCCTTGAACTCGCCCGTGTACCGCTTCCGCGTCGTCCTCATTGCCGTCCATCCCTCACGCCCGGGATAGCTTAGCCTCCTGTCCAGATACCCGGCACCACCTCACACCGCTTTGCGATCCCGCCGCTTCCGGAGGCCGAAACGGCACCAGCAACAATGCCGAGGCTGCCGCCCGCCGACGCATTAAGACTTGCAGAACCGCTAAGATACTTTTCGACGGCGATAGAGTCTGCAACCTCAGCACGTAGTCCAAAGCGAGTTTGAAGCATCTTAGAAGCTTGGTCGACTTCAGCGAACGTCGAAGAGATGTTTGCGCGATCCTCGTTTCCATAGCTGTCCGACACAGAGTGGTCCGTGCTCATCGCACGGCGGAACTCCTGGAAGCGGGAGACGGCGTTGCTGACGCTCTGAACTGCCTGATTGGACAGCGTTTTGCCACGGCTTCGCGTTTCGGATGCGACCTTCGCAGCCTCCGCCGCGACCGACTGCGTGACCTGCGGCATGAACGGCAGTTTCGAGACCGGCACGTCGAGCAGTTGATTGCCCGCAAAGCTGGTCGCCATCGTGCCCGTTTCGTTGAACGCCCGCGTCTGCGCCGCGCCATATGTGAAGCTCGGCGCCTGGTTCCACTGGTCGTGCTGCCGAGTCTGCACCGTCTGGTTGTCAAAGCTGCTGTTGCCGAGCGCGATGTTACCGGTCGACGCCTCGCGCGCTGCTTCCTCGGCCGCGTTCTGCGAGGGGTTGAGGTAGCTGGTCGCCTGGCTCGAGATCGCCATCGCGCCGCGAGCGATGCCGCCAGCGAGGAACGGGATGGAAGCGACGAGGTAGCCGGCGAGCAGACCGACATCGTCGTTTGCCTCCGACATGCCGGTGAAGCTCGTCAGGGTGAGACCGGTGCCAGCGCCTGCGCCGGTCACCTCCGATGCCCCCTTCAGCATCATGACCATGTGAAGGATGACGTAGAGCGGACCCCAAGCCGCAAGGTAGAAGAAGCCGGTGAGGTAGCCCTTGAGCGCGACCGGGCCGCTCCTCGGCATCAGGAAAAGCGGGAAGAGCACCGGAAACAGGGCATAGAAGACGACCGTCAGCACGATGTTGAGGATCGGCACCCACTTCATCGCCGCGTGCGCGATCGAGCCGTAGGTCCGCTCGGTCTGGATGTCGGCTCGGGTCTGGGCGTAAACGTCAACGCTGCCAGTGCCCGTGGCGCCTGCCGCGCCGTGCATGGCCTGGCTCATCGCGTTGATCGCCAGGGACTGCTTGAGGATGTCGCTCGCGGACGCGGATACCCCGGTCAAATAGCGGTAGGCGACCGGTAGGTCGGCGAACAGCTTGGCTTTGGCGAGATCTGCCGTCTGCTTCGGATAGAGCTGGCGGCCGAAAAGCTTGCCGAGATCGTCGACCATGCCGTTCCATTCCGTGCTGAGCGCCGTGTACGCCTCCCGGCAGGTCTGGATCGACGAGGTCACCTGTCCGTCGCCATCGCGCATCAGGAAGCGTTGCGCCCTCGCCTGGCTGCCCGGGCCGATCGCGCTCCAGATGTCAGGCGCATTGGCGAGCGTCTCCATCGAGTAGCGGCCGAGGAGCACGTCGTAGAAGACGCACTGCCGAAAATGCTCATCCAGATTGGCTGCGAACTCGGGATCGTGGATGCGAAGCGATCGTGTCGCCTCGAACAACCGCGACCCATAGATCATGCCGTTGCGGCTGTAGTCGAGGTCGCCGGGCAGTCCGAACACGACCTCGGACGAGCGAACGAGGTAGTCGCCGACTTGGCTGGTAAAGCTCGCGATCATCGCCAGTCCGAGCGGGACGTTCGCGACCTGCGCTGGCGCGAGGCTTGGGTTGATGCGATCGGTGACGTGCACGTCGAGCCGCGGCACCATCAGCACCATGTACATGAGCGTCGCCTGCAGGAACCAGTGCAGCCACGCGCGCCAGTCGAGGCTGAACGCGACGATCAGCACCGAATAGGCGAGGCCCATGACCATGACGACCTGCAGCAGGCTCTTATAGCCCCCTGCCCCGGTCCAGGCCGCGACGGCGTTGAGGACATTGACGATGTACTCGCCGCCGCCGATCGTGAAGAGCTCGACCGTACCCATGCTGTGCTCCCCGGCCGATCAGTTGAGGCCGTGCGCGGCGACGCCGCGCGACCAGTCGAGTGAGGCCGCCATGCCCGGCGACATCGAGGTGGCGAGCACGTTCTCGAGGAACTGCGTCTTCTGGATGATCGCCATGATCGCCGTGACGCGCGCCTGGGTCGTCTGTTGCCGATCGGCGAGCGCGGTGCGGGCGGTCGCGATCTGCGCGTTCCAGGCTGTGAGCTTCGCTTCGTCGGCGGCGATGAAGCTCGCCTTCGACTTGCCAACCTCGCTCACCAGCTGATCCAAGATGGCGTAGAGCAGGTCGATCGAGGCGATCTCGGCGAGTGTCGAGCGATCGTCGGTCGAGAGCCCGCGGGCATAGGCCGCCTGCACGGTTAGAATCTTGTAGAGCGGCACCGAGGCGATCTGGAGCAGCTCCTTCTGCTCGGGGGTGATCGCGGTGTCGGTGCGGATCGCCTCGACCATGCCGTCGATCAGCGCGGTCACCCGCGGCCTCAGCGCCTTTACCGTCGGCACCGTCAGCGGCGCCAATGTCGGATTGAGGCACTTATCCTCTGTATCGCAGCGATAGACCTGGACAGCGCCGCCGCTGGTGCCATCGAGCAGCGCGGTGACGAGCGTCGAGGTCGTGTCGCCCGTCAGGGGCTGGAAGCGGCCGGGATCGCTGTCGGTCGGCGGCACGTAGATGATCGTGCCGACCAGCGTCATGACATATTCGGCGAGGTCGCGGTCGAACGTGCCGCCGGCGTTGAACAACTTCGAGCTCTTCAGCACGTACCAGGTGTAGTTCCTCGCGACCGCGCTGTTCACGGCGTCCCATTTGGCGGGGTCCGCGCCGTCCAGCGTCGAGGTCCGCTCGCCCTTGTTGCCACAGCCATGCTTGGCCGCTGCATAATCCGAGAAGATCCCGTCCGAATTGCCGATCGCCTCGCAGATCGCCTTGTCGGCAAGATCGCCCTTCGGCCAGACCGAGCCGACCAGCGCCTGGGCGGACTCGCAGCTTGAAATGTTGAGGTTGTTCATGAGCTGCGCTTTCTGGGCGAACTCATCCATAACCTTCGAGCATTCCGGGCAGACGGTATCGATCGCGAGCTTGAAGGCGAACCCGACGGCGTTGTTCGCGACCGCCTTGAGCATCGCCACGATCTCGCTCGAGTTGATGAACGAGAAGGAGCCGGCGAACAGGTCGATGCCACCGCAGCCGGCGCGCGCCGACGGCAGCTGCAGATTGGCAAGGTTGGTCGTCTTCTGCGGGAAGCGCGTCCACACGTTGCCGAGGCTGTAATAGCCGGCCGACTGACCCTGGAAGGCGGACGGCCCGGTCACGTTGGCGGCGCCCCCCGCGTCGGCGAGGAACTGGTCCATCGCCTTGCCGACGTCCGCCAGGGCCGGGGCCGGCACCAGCATGGGCGTCAGGGCCCCGGCCAGGCTCAGGCCGCAGGCGAGCGTGATCGCGGAGTTGCGGCATCGCCTGCTCACGTTCTTGGCAAGGTCGCAGAGGGTTCGGGGGAGCGCGCGCAGACGCGCGAGATCAATAGTCACTGCCGGCCTTTCGCTGGGTGAGGAGGAAGATGCGTTCCATCAGCTCGTCGGCGGCGATGATGCCGTAACCGACGGGGATGGCGGTGTGGGTGGCGCTGTCGAACAGGACGACCGCGGGCGTGACCTTGGCGGTCAGGCCCATGGTGGCGCGCTGGTTGGTTTCGACGGTGTAGCGCGGGAACGTGTCGGACGGCCCGCCATCGGTCGAGATCGCACGCACCGTCAGGTGATGCGTGTCCGCCACCGCCTTTACGATCGGCGACATGACCCGGCACGCGCCGCAGCTCTGCGCGAAGAAGTAGAAGAGCCCGTAGCGCTCGCCGAGCCGATCGAGCGACTGGTCGCGCTCGACCTTCCGGGCGTCGATCCATTGCTGCTTGGCGACCGTGCCGACCGGCCGCTCCAGCGTATAGTCGAGTTCGGGCGCCTGCCACAGCGCGCGCTGCCAGACATCGCCGAACAGCGACGCGCGGTCGAGCTGCGCACGCTGGTAGCGGATATAGGCGGTGACATTATCCGGCGTGGGTTCGAGAATCGCCCGCGCCTTCAGCTCCCGCAGTTCGGCAGTGATCGCCTCAAGCTTCTCGGCCGCGCTCTGTTCGGGTGCGGCCGGCGTTGCCGGCGCGGTCTCCTCGGCGCTTGGGCGATCGCAGTAGAACCAGGTGCCAAGCGCCCGGTCCTGACAGTAGAAGCGGTCGCCGACCTGGGTCGGACTGGCAGCGGGGCGCGGCGCCGGAGACTGTGCCGCCGCGACGTTGAGCGTTGACGTGACAAGGGCCAGGGCGGCGAGCGCGACCCGCATGATCCGGGCGGCGCTCACTTGCCGGCTCCGCTCAGCGCGTAATATTCGCTGATCTTTTGCTGAAGCGCGCTGACGGTGCTGAGCTCCTCGGGAAGCTTGGCCGCGTCCTGGAACTCGGCATAGACCTCCGAAAAATCCATCTTGCTGAGGTCGAGGCGGGAGAACTCATCGACGGTGAAGCCCTGGCAACTTTCCTTCTTCGGCTTCGCCCATGGCTTGCCCAGCGGCGCTCGGCCCTGCTCCTGCAGGATCCGGCTGAGCTTGCTCTCGAAGCAGCAATAGACCTTCTTCTTGGTGACGCAGACGCCGAGCACGCTGTCGGAGCAGTAGCTGCCGACATAAGTGCACAGACCTTGATTATCGCGTTGATGCAGCAGCACCTCTTCGCGCGAGCAGCCCAGCGCGACCAGCAGGCTGGAATAGGGAATGAGCGGAAACGCCTTGCCCGCGCAGCAATTGAGCAGGCCGAACACCTTCGAGTGGCACGTCTCGCGCTCACCCTTGAACAGGGTCAGTGTGTTCGGATCGAACTGCCGACCCGCATCCGCTGCCGCATTAAGCGCGACGACGGCGTCTTTGAACTCGGTATTCGGCTGGCGATCGATCGTCTCGCAGTCGCCGTTGATGCAGTAGATGTCGCCATCACAGACATACTGCTTCTCGGACGATGCGCCGGCGGGCACGGTGCAGCTGTAGATCCGGTCCTTAGTGGGGCATGGATCCTCGTCGGTCAGGCACTCTTCGCGGACAAAATGACAATGCTCGTCCTTGTCGAGCGTGTCGCAGTTCTGGGCCGCTACCTTGCGGTTGCACTGATAGGTCCGCCCCCAGGCCCAGCAGGGCTTGGTCACAGAGACGCCGTCCACGATCCGTGTGACCGGATCGCTGGTCGTGCAGGTCTCCGTCTCGAGCGTGCAATCCGTGTCCGCGGCAGCGCCCGAACAGGCGGATTCGTCGCGGCGCTCGCTGGTGCTGGTCTGGGTCTCCGTGCCCTTCAGCGTGGCCCCTGCCACCTCCGATGGGCACAGCAGCTCCTCGACTGGCTCACCCGGCTCGGTGCAGTAATTGTAGGGCGGGCGGCTATATCCCTGGAGGCAGCGGCCCTCGTGCGAGCCGGTGACGGTACAGCTGGCCTGCTCGAACTTGCTGCAATCGTCGACGCGATTGAAGCCTGCGTTGAACTCGCTGCACCAGTAGCGGTAGGCCGACGTGCGGGTGACCGAGACGACCAGCGGGATATCGCATTGCTCTGTTCGCTGTTCGAGCGCGACGCCTTGATTGCAGGTGGCCTCATACGTGGTCGTGCCCGTACCGCCTGGCGGAAGCTCACGGCAGTTCCCGCCGGTGCCGCCGACGCTCATGCCGCTGACGAAAGCACTGGGATCGGCCGATACCGCCTGACCGCGGGCGATCGTCGCCTCGATATCAGCGACGGGGATGTGGGGACGACGATCGAGCGACGACCGCACTGTCGCATAGCCTTCGTTCGAGGACGCGGCGCGGCCGGCTTCGGCGGCGATCGCGTCGGGATCCTCGAACAACGCGGATTGCGCTGGCGCTGTAGTGAAGTTGGGGACCGTATCCGGGGTCGGTGCCTGGCTGGTAGCGGTCTGCGCCTTTCCGACGATGGCCGCGCCGAAGCTCTTACCGTCGTCTTTTGCGGCCGAGGTCGATTGACCGATCGCCACGCCTCCGAGTGCGGCGCTGGCGAACAGCGCGAGACCGGCTGCCAATGTGCGCGTCTTCCTCCCGCTCATCGTGCTTCTCCCTCGAGGCGCTTCGCGTAGATCGCCGCGACCGCGGCCGCCGGACCGCCGCCGCCCGCAAAGCTGTCGAGGGCGTGGGCAAGCGTGACGTTGCCCGCCATCCGGTCGTGCGGCGGCAGCGTCGTGCGGCAATCGAACCCGTCGCAGAGGTCGAAGTCGGTCGCGGTGACGACGTAGGTGGGAACGGCGTCGATTCCGAACGCCCGGAACAACCGAGGATCGATCCCGACATTCGCATGGACCTCGCCCTGCGGCAGGACACGCCCGAGCGCCGCCGTGAAGGCCTTGGCGGAGTTGCCCGGGAAGCCCCGGAACACCACGACACCGCCGGCCCGACCGACATCGTCGATCATCGCCTTGAGCGAGGCGGCAGGCATCGAAAGGCTCGCAAACGCCACCAGCCGCGGCGCATCTTCCGGCGCCAGCTGCTTAGCGTTGGCGGCGACCATCGCGTCGAAATCGAAGGTTGCGTTCGACGCTTTCGGCTGGTTCGCCTGGGCATAGCGGGCCGCTGCTGCCCGGGCGGAAGACGCGTTCGCTGCCGCCTCGGCACGAAGCGCGTCGCCGCGCCGGGCGATCACGCCGGCGAAGGCTTCGGCATCCTGTGTCGATAGTTTGGAACGTGCGCGGACCTGCCCGAGATCCAGACCATCGACGGTCTGCGCGCCGAGGGCGTTCGCAACCCCGAGACCCAAGCCGGCGAGCGTGACGGCGGTTGCGATGGAGAGAGGAAGCCGCCGCATCACAGCACGCAGCAATTGCGCTTGCGCCAGACCAGATAGCCCATGTCCTCGCCGATCGCAGGATAGACCTGGCCGGCGGACATGAAGGTCGTGGACGCACCGATCGGGGCGCAGGCGTAGCGCCCGCCCGTCTGCGGATTGGGGTTGGTCGCCTGGAACCGGTATTGCTGCTTGCGCATCACCGGCATCAGATATTTGCCGCACAGGCCCTTCGAGCCCATCGTGCCCCAGGCGACGAGCTCACGGTGGAGCTTGTACGCGAAGCGGGCGAGCGCCAGCCGGGACGCCTGGACGTGGCCGATCGAGGCGGCGACGTTGCCGTTGAGCGGATACATCGTGCCCTGGCAGCCGGCGCACCAGAACAGGGGATCGGTCGGCAGTTTCGCAGTCGCCGCCACGCAATCGGCCGCACAGGCGGCGAGCGCCAGCGGGTTGGCGAACAGCACCGCTTCCGGGTTGATGATCGCGGTGAGTTCGGAATCCTGCCAGAGCGGGTCGATCTCCGTCAGGTAGAGGATGTCGAACGAACCCTGCTCGAGGCAGAGGAAGTCGGTGACGATCTCCATCCAGTAGATCAGCGGATAGGCGTACCAATGGACGTGCCAGCCGCTCGTATTCTGCGCCTTGCCGCCGACCGCGCTTGGGCCGGCGATGGTCTTGAATCCGATGTCGAAGCCGGGGTCGAGCTTCATCCCACCGAGGTTCACGAAGCACCACGGCTTCATGCTGACATCTGCCAGCCGAACCGGCTCCCAGAAGCCCATCGCGATCCCGAGCCGCAGTCCGCAATTGCACACGGGCAGCGCCGGATTGTCCGTGTCGGGACGTCCTGCGATCGACGGCCAGATGTTGAGGCCGCCGACCGACATGGGAAACAGGCAGCTCCAGCACACATCGGTCAGCGGATTGACGAAATGCCCTGTGCAGCGGCCCGGCGTTCCCTCGGCACGCGCCGGTGCCGCCGCGAGCATCAGCGCCGCGACGATGCCGAGCAACCCCGCGACGACGAACGTTCGCGTGCGGCGCGCTCGATGGCGTCGGCGGTGCGCGGCTTCGAGCCAGGCGCGGTTGGCGCCAGCGGTCATTTCTGGTCTCCTTTTGTTCCCTGGACTACCATTTCGCGGATGGCGAGGACGCGGCCACGCTGTTCGACGACCGCCGGCACCGCACGGATGCCGAGCTTGGTCGTGAGCGTGCCGGACTGGTCAAAGTAGAACCGGCGTTGCTCGGCCTTCATCAGAGCGAAGGGCGAACCGCTCACGAGAATGAGCTTGGCGTTGAGCGCAGTCGTCCGCGCCATCGCCCATGCGACCTGGTCTTCGCTGTCTCCGTCGATGAACACGAGCCGCTGGCGCAGCGGCACGGTTTCGAGCGGGTTGACCCGCGTACCACGCGCCACGATCACCCGCCCCCGCGCATCGCGCAGATCGTCGGCGACCGTGATGGTCGGATCGAACGCCCAGCTGCGAGGCTCGCTCGCCGCCGCGATGCCGACGACAGGCGCGGGCCTGCGCACGCGCTCCGCCGTTCTCGCCGCAAGGGCGCGGTTGGCTCGGTCGATCTCGCCCGATGCCTGCATGCCGGTCAGCCGTTGATGAATGACGCTGAGCAGATCAGCTTCGATCACAGGGAAGGTCGCGCCTTGCTGGCCATAATCGCGCGCGGGAGCTGGTCCCGGCATCAGCGACAGTGATCCCGTCACGAGGAGAAGTACGAACCCGCGGAGTGAATGAGCGCTCACAGGATGGGCTCCCCGACACCGAGGACACGCTGGCGGCAGATCCAGCCGATCACCGCGTAGCGGCTGTCGAAGCTGTCGGGGTTGGGCGTGGCCACGAAGTAGCAGCCGCGTGGGATCGTCCCGACCGGTCCCAGCGTCAGCGGCTCGCCGCGCATCGTCTTCGGCTTGGCCAGCGCCACCGGCCGGCCGTTGACAAGGAACAGGCGACCCTGCCGCGTGACCGTGTCGCCGGCCACGCCATAGACGATCTTGCCGAAGGGATCGTGATCGCGGCCGAAATGCCGCTCGAGCAGCGCGCTTGGCGGCGGATCGAAAAAGACGTGATCGCCTTTCGCCGGTATCCGCTGGCGATCGATCAGGAACGCCCAGTTCGGCAGGCTGGTGCTGGCATTGACGAGCAGCGCATGCCGTCCGCTCCACGCATCGAGCTGGAGATAGCCTGTACCGAGTAGTCCGATGGCGCCGAGCAGCAGCCAGCGGCGCCGGCGTGCCGGTGACCAGAAGGCCGCGGGCGGAGCAGCGTCAGCGCGGATCACGGCTGGCCTCCACTGCCTGGCGAACACGGGCGCGGACGAGCTCCGTCCTGTCCGGCACCGAGCGCCCAAGCGTCGCCTCCGAGACCAGCACCGTCGCGCCATCCTCGCCGAGGTTCGAGACCGCCTGGTTGATCGCAGCAAGATAGACTGCGGTGCGCTTCGCGGACTGATCGGAAGTCCCGCCGCCGCGCGCTTCGCTGGCAACGAAGTCTTCCACAAGCCGGGACAGGCTGACCGTCACGATGTGACGGCTGCGAACCTCGACGAGGGTTCGCGTGATCCAGGCGCCCCATAGCGTCCCGGCCATCAGCAGGATTCCGATCAGGATCGTCTGGAGGGACCAGCCCGCGATGGTGCGATCGAGGATGCGAGGCGTCAGATCAGACATCGGACGGCCTCCCGCGCAAGTCGCGCCGCATGCGCAGCACGAAACCGGGAAGCCGGGCGACCAACAGCATGCCGAGGATCGCGACGAAGACAGCGAGCAGCTGATGATCGAACCGGGTGCGGGCCTCGTGTGTCGCGAACAGGTAATGCGTCGACAGATTCTGGACGTGGGCGAAGAACCGCAGCGGTCGACCGTCGGCCGCGACGATGACGAAGCCCAGCAGCAGGCCGAGCGCGCCGACGATCGTGCCGCTCAGCCATAGCGTCGTACACAGGACGAAATGGCAGACGTCGGACACACATCGACCCACACGTGCCAGGCGCGCGAAGAGATCGGCTGGGAGCACGGGCTTACGCATGGGCGGTCTCCCGCCCACGCGCCTCGGGCAGATCGTTAGCGACGGCATCGATCGCCTCGGCGAGACTCTCCCCTTCGGCGAGGCGCCGCTCGATCGCCGCATAGGTGTCGGGCGATGACGAGAAGACGGTTGCCGAAAAGCGGTCGAGCACCAGCCGGCCAATCGCCTGACATTCCGGGCCGCGGATGAAGACTTCGGAATATTCGGCGCCCGAGCGCTTGAGCGAGCGGATCAGCCCCTCGGTGCGGTCGTCCATGTCGAGCCGGGCGGACTTGCGGAGATCGGCGACCGTTTCCGGCTTCTGCTGGAGCACCAGCATCCAGTCGGAGTTCTCAAGCGCTGCGGTCGCGCCGTCGGACTTGTAGAAGTCGTTGAGCGACTGGGTGGCAGTGCAGAGCGCCCCGCCATATTTGCGAGCCGTGCGGGCATAGGTCTCGACGAAGTCGGACATCGATCCGCCCTTCAGCATGGCCCAGGCCTCGTCGATCAGCAGCAGCTTCTTTACCGAGCGCGGGCTGCGCGTCATCGCCTGGCTGGTCATGAACATGATCGCGGTGAGGACGACGGAACGCAGTTCCTCGCGAGTGGCCAGGTCGGACATCTCGAAGACCGTGAAGTCCGCCTCGAGCTTGAGACTGGCCTCGCCGTTGAAAAAGGCACCGTAGGTGCCGCCCGAGCGGAATGGCCCCATCGCGATCGCGAGATTGCCGGCGTCGATGTTCCCGGTGGCTTCGAGCGCCGCTGCTACCGCATCGACCGAGCCGGCCCTGCCCTGCTCTTCCCACACCCGGTTCACCGCCTGGTCGATCAGGCCGCGCTCGGTGTCGGTCAGGCGGTCGATGAAGCGCGCCATCTGGCCGACGATCGCTTTCAGCATCGCCATGCAGTCAAGCCGGTAATCCTCGTCGCTCGCGACGCGCTCGGCGTCGACCATCGAGAACGGATTGAGACAGAAGCCGGAGGCGAGCGTGAACTCGATGAAGCTTCCTCCCTGGAGCCGGCAGCTGTTCATGAAGGAGCGGCCGTCGTCGATCACGACGACCTTGGCGCCGGCGCCGCACAGACTCGCGCACATCTCCTGAAGCAGGACCGACTTGCCCGATCCCGACTTGCCGAGGATCGCGACATTGTGGTTGCCGGCGCCATTCTCGAACGGCGACCAGAAGAAGGGCTGTCCGCGGCGACCGAGGAAAAGCAGGTGCGGGAGTGCGCCGCCGAGATACTCGCCCTGCACGGGTGCGATGTTGGCTGCGGTCGTCGACAGCATCGTCCGCATCCGCCGACAGCGCTCGAAATCTGCCGCAAGCCCGTCCGCCAGCGTCAACGGCATAGCCGCCAAGAGACCCTGGATTTGGAGGTAGCGCTCGTCAGCCAAGTCCCAGCCAGCCGACTTGTAGAGCGATTTCACCATCCGCTCGTTGCGGTCGCCATCCCCTTCCGGAGAGAAGCTGGTGACGCCGTAGAAGGCGCGGACGAGGCGGCGCCCTTCCTGCAGCTGCCCCTGCACCTCACGCCATTCGGCAGCCTGTTCGCGTAAGCGCGGCACATAGCGCGCCGACTTGCCCTCGCTGAGCGACGTCGTGCGAAGGAACTTCATGCCCGCACGGGTCGAGGCGGCCTCCTGGTCGGGATAGACAAGGCAGAGCATGGTGGCCGCGGGACAAGGGAAGCGCAGTTTGTCCGTGAACAGGTCGCCGATCAGCCGGGCGGTCTCCCACGGGGTCCACCGCGTCGGCATGTTGCGCACGCCGAAGTGACGGACATCGAAGCGGTCCGGATAGACCTCGCCGATCTCGGGCGCGCCCTCATCGGTCGCGCCAGTCGGGCGGAACCGCTCGGTGCGCAGCAGCATCCGGCTTTCCTCGACGACCAGCTCGATATCCCGACGCAGCGCCTGGTCGGCGATCGGATCGAGAGGATTATAGTCGATGGCATCGTCGCCGCTCGCAGTCGTCGGCGACGTGAGGTCGTCGAGGAATGCGATCAGCTCGACCGGAGTGACATCGACGGCCGGCACGTCCAGCGAGCGGAGCACGCCCATCAGGCTCTCGCGGACGGCGATCAACTCTTCCTTGGAGGTGCTGCTGCCTGCCGGCACGCCCACCGAGACGATGAGCTGGTGGTGGCGGGCATGGAACGGCGCGCCGGCAGAGCCGCTCGACCAGACGAGGTCATAGAGGCACTGGGCGCGAGCGCGCGCCAGCCGCTCGTACACGCCGCCCCGCGCATATCGCGGCAGGAACCAGGGCGCGATATTGCGCCCGATCCGCGGGGACGCCCAATGGACGATCTGCACGCAGGCGCCGGCGGGCAAGCCTTCGGAGAAGAACTGACCGAGCAGGTCGCCGACCCGCTCGTCGGCGCCGACGAGCGGCGCCACGTTCAACACGAACCCGGTGGAGCGTGCATTGAGGTAGAGCCGGGTCGATGGCTCGTAGACACGGTAGGGCAGAAAGCTCGACAGCATGTCGAGGCCGAGCACCGGTCGCGCGCCCTCGCCGCTTTCCGTGTCTCCGAACAGCCCGCGCATGAGCGTGTCGGTGAAGGTTTTGAGCGACAGCTTCACGGCCGTTTCTCCTGCTCTGGGATGGAGCCGAACGGATCGCCGAGGTCGGCGTCGGGATGCGTCCCGGTCGGCGGCTTGGCAGGTGTTGGCATCACCGGAGCCGCGAGGCCGCGGACACGAGCCAACGCCGGTGCCGTGTCGCCTGTTGGAACGATCGTCTTGCCGCGCGGCGGCGCGCCGGGTTGCGCCGCTCCGTGGGCTGCCGGTGACGTGGATCGGTCCGCAATGCGATGCCCGCTGCGCGCGGCAGCGATCGCAGCCGCGGTCGGAGCCGGACCCGCATCCGTGGGCACCGGTGGACCGTCCGTGTTCATGTGAGGGGCTCGAGCGGGGAGCATCTCGAGCCCCTCGATCGCCGGTGCCGAAGCACCGGCGACTGCCTCGCGCAGAGAGGAAGGGGCGGAACTGCGCGAGAACTCGGGAAGGGATTGGGTGTCGGGATCCGGGCGGCTGGGCTCCAGGCGCCAGCCCGGAGCCTCCACGACGACGTGGACCGTGGCGGCGTCATGGAGGACCCCGGCCGCATCGACATGGGCGGGCAGGAGGACGGCGAGCAGTCGTTCGCCGGTTCGGGGCCCCATGCCGCCGCCGCGCGACACTGCAGGCTGCCGGGCCGGCGTCACCGCCGACGGTCCGCCGTCACTGCCGCTCAGGGCGGTGACGGCCTTCGCATCGATCTCCGTCATGGGAGCGCACGTCCCGGTCGGTGCACGGCAGGCGAAGTCACCTTTGACGGTGCCGCCCAACGTTGCGCAGCCGGAGAGGGAGCCGAGGAGCAGCAAGGCTGTCGGACAGCGGGTCATGCCGCACCTCCGGCGATGAACGCCTTGAGCGTTGCGGCCGGACGGAAGCCTTCGATCACCGCGCCGTCGCGGCGGATGATGACCGGCGTGCCGCCGAACCCGTGCCGCTTGGCGAATGCCTCGTTGCCGTCGAGGCCGGACGTGTCGCACTTGGCGGCGTTTAGGACCGGCTGATCGGCATAGGCGGCATGCAAAGCCGCAGCCGGGTCTCGCGCGCAAAGCACCGCCTCGGCCTTCTTCCGGCTCTCCAGTCCGAAAATCGAGATCGGCCGCTCTTCGACCCGCAGGCCGAGGCTGGCGAGCTCGCCGGAGAGCTTGCGGCAGTATCCGCACGAGAAGTCGCTGAGCACGACGACCTTGGCACCGCCGGCGGGGCCCCAGTAGATCGCGCCGCCCTTGGGAAGCTCGGCGAGGTCGACCTTGCTGGCCTTGGCGGGTGCGGGCGCCTGCTCTTCGTCGGCGTCGGCCTGTTTGCGGCCGGCGGCGCCGGCTGCGATCAGATCGGGGTTGAGCTCAAGCAGGCGCGCGGCCGTGACATCGCTGCGCGTCTCCATGTCATACACCCGCCCGATCATCAGATAGCGTGCGGTCGGATCGACGTAGAACAATGTCGTGCCGGCGACGACCTCGCAGAGGCCTCGCAGGCGCTGGCAGTCGATCGCGCCGATCGCCGTTCGCGGCAGCCTGAGCTTGAGCGCGGTCCGCACCAGGTTTGTATTGATCGCCACACCGGCAAGCGTTTCGGCATGAACGGCATTGGCGGCGACGCCAGCGCCCATACCGAGACTGAGCGAGGCGCCGGCAAGCAGCGTCCAGAACGGAACGCCTTCAAGGCGCCGGAACCTGGCCAGCTCCCGGCCAAGTCGAGAGTCAGCATTCATCATTGGGAGTTCCTCACATAGACGCCGTCGAGAAAGACGATTTCGACATCGATGCCGGTCGGCATCTCGATCACCGGCTGGTATTGCTCGGCGCGTTCGATCAGATATTTGGAGACACTGTCGGCGGCGTCGCCGACGCCCTCACCCAGTCCGCCCTGGACGATGTCGCCGGCGGAAAGCGTCTGGCGCTTGCCATCGACGCCGGTGGCGAGCCCCGAGAACACGCCGTTCGCGTTGGCGGAGAACCCGCGGCCGAAGCCGCCCACGATGCCGGCGATCAGGGCCTGGCTGACGAGGCTTCCCTCTCGGCTCACGACGCGGCCGCGTACGCCCGTCTTGCCGGCGAAGCTGATGAAGCCCTTGACCTCGCTGACCGCCACCCGTCCGCCGGGTTGGTCGCAGGTCATCTTCTGCAACTTGACGTAGACCTTCTCGGCGCTGAGATCGCCCCGCGCCGCGCCATTGACGACGCAGCCCTCGAGCCGCGTGGTCAGGAGCTTGCCGTCCTTGACCACCGAGCGGGCGGGGCCGGTGATCCGCAGGACGACGGGTAGCGGGTCCGTCTGACTGGCGACGCCTGCCGAGGCATCGACGCCGACGATCACGCGCGCGGGCGCATAGCTGTTGGGCGGTAGATAATCGGGGCTGTCCTCGATCTCGATCGCCGGCGCTTGTGGTCTCGATGAGCGCAGACCGGTCTTGACCGCGCCAGCACTCTCGGTACTCGCGACGAACGACAGAGTCTTCACCTGCCGCTCCGCCGTCGTGGGCAGCGCAGCAGTGCCATCCGGCGTCGCGAGGTTCGGCGACAGCGGCGAACCCGACGGGATCGACGGATCGCGCGCGGGCGAAGACGTCGCGGCGGATGGCGGCGGCGCGGACTGCGCACGTGCCAGTTCGCCCTTCAGCGAGCTGTTCTCCTGCGTGAGCGCGTCGATCGTATGCGCGCCATCGGTACGCATCGCCTGGTTCTCGGCCGCGAGAGCGTCGAGCTTGGATTGGACATCGGGATTGACGGCTCGAGAGTCTTCCAAGGCCTTCAGCTGACGCGCTTGCGCGTCCAGGCGATTGCCGTAGATCGCGACGAATTCCTTTTGGCTCAGGTCGCGATTGACGATGCCGTCAGTCTCGATCCGCTGGGGCGCATCAGGAGCCGCGGAGGTGTGGTGCGGCGAGCCTCCCAGCACGAACCAGAGCCCGACCATCGCGACCGCACCGCCGCCGCCAAGCAGCAGCATCCGCTGACGCTGCCGCGTCTTGGCATTGAGGGCGCCGATCGCGTTTTCGGCGGTGTCCGCCGGCCGGCCAGTCTGGGAAGTAGCGGGGGCGCTCATGCGCCCGCTCCATCGGTCTGCACGACATAGAGCGTGGTCGCGGCGCGGGGCGCGAGTTCGGATGCTCCGATGCTGACAGCGAGCGCATCGCCCGGAGCGATCACCTTGGGATCGAGCGATGCCGTCTTATTGCCGCGGTTTTCGACGCGAAGGACTTTCCCGAGAAGCCCCCCGCCCCGGTACTGGGAGATCAGGCGGACGCTGAAGTCGCCGACGCGCAGTGGCGACGCCGCCGTCTGTCGGACCTGATAGCCCTTCGGCACGCCGCCGGTCGCCATCGACTGAACGAGGGCAAGCGCGGAATCCTGCGGCGTCGCGGTCGCGATTGATGGCTCGGGTGGCTGTGCCAGCGCCGGATTGGTGATGAAGACCTGTTCGGCTTCACTGCCGCCGACGGTGCACGCGAACTTGTAGACAAAGCCCTTCCGCGTCGTCGCGAAGAAGCTCAGTCGACCGGGCGCAAAGCCTTCCGGCACCGAGAGGTAGATGTCTCCTCGGACCGGCTCGTTGGTGACCGTGAAATCATTATAGGGGTAGCCCGTCGTGATCTTGCTGACGCTCGCAAAGGCGTCGCCGATCAGGCTGATCCGGGTGAGCTCGCGCGCCGAGACGACGCAGGTCACCTCTGCATTGTCAGCGGCTTGACGATATTGGTCGGCGAGCGCCGGCGTCGCGGTCAGCGCAACTGCTGCGCCCAGCAGCATGAGGCCGAGCGGCTTGAGGCTGATGTCACGCGGACGGGCGGAGCCGGCGGCGAAGGTGGTGGCGCCTGCACCGAGCAGGCACGCGGGAAGGGCAGCGATCATCGCAGTGCCTCCTTGGAGTTCGCGACGAGCGCGAAACTGGTCAGCGAGAGGCGGAGCCCGGTGTAATCCCAGCCGAAGCGAAACCGCTTCTGCTCGCTGGCGATCACCTGTCCGCCGACGAATGTCTTGAGGTCGCCGTCGACCGTGGACGTGAGCCCCTTCGGATCGACATCGAGCCCGGTGATGACGAATGCCTGGCTGAGGTCCGAACCGCGCTGCTCGGTCACTATCTTGACCAGTTCGGCGCGCAACGACCCGTATGCCGCCGGGTTCGCTATCTTCAGGATCTGCTCCATCCAATAGTCGAGGCCCTGAGGCGAGCGATTGAGCAGCATCAGCGCAACGTCACGGGTGACGAGTTCGAGATAGTCGGCCGACACGCCCGAGGAGCTGATGCTCAGGGGCCGCGTCGAGATCGGTTGCAGGATGACTTCGCGATCTCGCGACCCGAGCGCCGAGACGAGCGCAAGGTTGACGAGGAAGGAAGCACCGCCTGCCAGGAGCAGGACCTTGCGCTGCCTGAGCAGCGCCTGGGCGCGCTGGTGCGCGATATCGGATAGCATGTGCTTGTCCCTCTCAGCCGGCCAGGAGGCGGCAATGCGAGGGCGGCGTGGCCTTCAGTCGGACGAAGCCCGCACCCAGGTACCAGTAGGCCGCGTGGATGGCCCAGGAGCTGGCCCGGCCTCTCTTTGCCTTTCGAAGCGCGAACCACGCTCCTCCAGCCCCCACGAGACCCAGCAGGATATGCTGGGAGAGGATGCCCCAGCCGAACGGCACGGCGAGCCCCAGAAACTCATCAAGGGTCCACAGACCGATGAGCTCAGGATCGTCGAGCCGCCGGGGCACGAGATACTTGTCCGACATGGGTCGCTCCGCCACCGCCCGCCGCGATCAGATGATCGCGGTGACGGTGGAGGTGACGATCGGCACGCCGGTGCCGACGCCGATGCCGACGGCGACCGGGATCGCCACCTGGCCGAGCGTGAAGCGGCCGGACGCCATGCCGATGATGCCGCCTGCGAGGCTGAGCACGGCGATGATCTTGCCCCCCGATCCTTCGAGAAAGTCGGTGAACTTCGTCAGAGCGGGACCGAAGGTGGTGTCGGCGCCGGCGTAAGCCGCGCTAGCACACAGCATCAGGGCGAGAGCTGGCACGACATAGTCGCTGGCGTTGCCCAAGCGGGCACGGGTCAGCGGAAGCTTGAAGGTGGGCATCGGGAGGGTCTCCGTGGACGGCGATGCGACCGAACATCGGCCGCCCAGTCACCTTCACGTCGCCCCGATCGGCGCTCAACATTTCAGAACAGTTGGGGAACAGAAACCCGATCGCATCGCGGAATCAGCGATCCGCCTCGCGCCCTTCCCTGTGAGATTTCCTAGAAGCCGCGACGCGTCTCGCGTGAAAGGCAGCGTTCAATCACGCTCCCGCGACGAGCGTCGCAGACCCTTGGATCGAAGGTGATTCGTAGCTGCGTTGCTTCCCCGACCTCTCCCAAGCGCGTGAGCCCCCAGGGGTCGGCCTAGGATGTTCTTGTTTTGTTTTCCTACAGCCGCTGTCTCGGCGTAGCGTGATAGCGACTCGGGAACTCGGAGAAGGAATGTGCCGCTCGAAAACAGCTTTGCCGATGGATCGGACGCTCCCCTGCACCGTGTGGTGGCAGACCTCATCGGCACATCCGGTATCGCGCAGCGAGATCTCCTGGCGCGAGCGGGACTGAGTAAGGACCAGCTATCCCGCGCTCTCAAGGGATCTCGCCATCTGAGCTCAGAGGAGGCCATCGCGATACTCGCCGCCGCCGGCCTTCCCGCGCGGGGCGCACTGACCCTGGCGCTGTTCGGACGCCAAGATCTGGCTGGTGAATGGGCTCGTTCGGGAATGGCCGCCTTCCTGGAAACGCTCGTCGCCGCGCTACCGGATGCACTCGCGGCTGAGATCGGGGAGACGAGCGATCGCGTCGATCCACGTTGGGGGCCGCAGGCCGCTCGGTTCGTGGCACAGCGCATCGCCCATCACATCGCCGAACTCGTCGAGCGGGAGGAGCGCCTGGGCGAATTCAAGCCGGTGATTGGCCGATCCTCCGGATAAGCTAGGCCGGAAACACACGCTGGGGAGCGTAGAGGAGAGAGTGCGTTGGCCGGAAGGGCGGGCGGCGCGCCGTAAGGCAACGAGCAAGCCCATGCGCCCACCCCGACCTGCTGTAAGCGACCACGCCCCCACCATCGACGATCGATTGCACCTTCGCCCTTCTGCGGAGGGTACCGACGAGCGGCTGATCGAGTTCGTCCGGGCTGTGGCACGCTGCGCAGCCCACCGATACATTGCCGATTCTGAGAAGGAGAGCGCACGCGACGCCTCCTGACGGAAAGCAGGAGAACCCTCATGAAGGTAGCCCTCTACGCGCGCTACTCGAGCGACTCGCAGCGCGATGCCTCTATTGCCGATCAGCTCCGCGTTTGCCGCGCGCACGCCGAGCGCCAAGGCTGGCACATCGTCGAGGAGTATACCGACCACGCAATCTCGGGCGCGTCGCTCCTGCGACCCGGCATTCAGGCGATGATCGCCGACGCGCTGAACGGCCGCTTCCAACTCGTCCTCGCCGAGGCGATGGACCGGCTCTCGCGCGATCAGGAGGACATCGCCGGCCTGTTCAAGCGCATGGCGTACGGCGACGTGAAGATCATCACCCTGTCCGAGGGCGAGGTCACCCAGCTGCATGTCGGCCTGAAGGGCACGATGAACGCCCTCTTCCTCAAGGATTTGGCGGACAAGACGCGCCGCGGCTTGAGGGGCCGCGTCGAGCAGGGAAAGTCCGGCGGCGGCAACTCCTACGGCTACGCCGTGGTGAAGCAGTTCGACGCCCATGGTGAAGCTGTCCGCGGCGACCGAACGATCCACGCCGACCAAGCTGCGGTCGTCCGTCGCATCTTCAGCGACTACGCCGCCGGCAAATCAGCGAAGCGCATCGCGGTGGAACTCAACCGCGAGGGGATATCCGCACCGAGCGGAGGCGACTGGGGCTTCAGCACGATCAACGGCAATCCGAAGCGCGGCACCGGCATCCTCAACAACGAGCTCTATGTCGGTAAGCTCGTCTGGAACCGGCAGCGGTTCGTGAAGGACCCGGCGACGGGGAAGCGGCAAGCCCGGCTGAACGCCCCGGAGGACTGGATCACGCAGGAGGTGCCAGAGCTCCGGATCATCAACGACGAGACATGGTCGATGGTGAAGGCCCGGCAGTCGGCGATGCGGGCTGAGAAGCCCGAGCCCGACGCTTCGACGCTCAGCACGGCGAGAGACCGGAAGCGGCCACGTTATCTTCTCTCCGGACTGACCCGCTGCGGCTGCTGCGGCGGCGGATATTCGATGATCTCATCCGAGATGCTCGGCTGCTCGACCGCCCGTAACAAAGGCACCTGCGATAATCGGACGAACTTGCGGCGCGATGAGCTCGAGGCTCGCGTGCTTTCCGCCCTGCGGCACCAACTCATGGAGCCGGCGCTGTTCGCCGAATTCTGCGAGGAGTTCACACGTGAGATGAACCGTATCCGTTCCGCCGGATCGCAAACGCTTGAGGCGTCGCGGGCCGAGATCAGGAAGATCGACCGCGACCTCGACCGGCTCGTCGACATGATCCTGCGCGGCGGCGCCGCCGATCGGCTCAACGAGCGCATGGTCCGAATGGAAGCGCGCAAGCGCGAGTTCGAAACTGTTGTCGCCCAAAGCAAGGAGCCGGCACCGCTGCTTCACCCCGAGATGGCAGGCTATTATCGCCGCCAGGTCGAGAGCTTGCACGAGGCACTCAACTCCGGACCGGAGGCGGAGCGGCTTAAGGCCGCGGACCTGCTCCGATCGCTGATCTCAGCGATCGTGCTGACGCCCAGCGACAGCGGCCTGGAGATGGACGTGCAAGGCGACCTCGCGGGCATCCTGACGATTGCCTCAAACGCGAAAAGCCCCGCCGTTTTACGGGCGGGGCTTTCGCAAGTTGAGATGGTTGCGGGGACAGGATTTGAACCTGTGACCTTCAGGTTATGAGCCTGACGAGCTACCGGGCTGCTCCACCCCGCGGTGAGGTGTGGTGCGGGGTGGTCCCGCGGAAGGGTATGGATGACATTGTGCTGTGCATGCGCCGGCCGCAAAGCCTGGCGGCGCCCTACTCTTCCACTGCTTGAGCAATAGTACCATCGGCGCAGTCAGGTTTCACGGCCGAGTTCGGGATGGGATCGGGTGGGTCACTGACGCTATGGCCACCAAGCTATGGGGCCGGCGCGTGCACAGGGGTTCTGGAAATCGAGTGGTGTCTGCTGAGCCTGTTCATCCGTTGTCACGGGCGACGGGGTTTATCGGCCCTGTCGGTGATGGCGGGACTCTCAAGCGCGAATAGAGCGATTAGTATCGGTTAGCTCCACGCGTTACCGCGCTTCCACATCCGATCTATCAAGGTCGTGGTCTTCGACCGCTCTGAGAAATCTTATCTCGAGGGAGGCTTCCCGCTTAGATGCTTTCAGCGGTTATCCCGTCCGTACATAGCTACCCTGCTGCGCCGTTGGCACGACGACAGGTCCACCAGAGGTACGTTCAACCCGGTCCTCTCGTACTAGGGTCAACTCCTCTCAAATTTCGACGCCCACGGCAGATAGGGACCAAACTGTCTCGCGACGTTCTGAACCCAGCTCACGTACCACTTTAATTGGCGAACAGCCAAACCCTTGGGACCTGCTCCAGCCCCAGGATGTGATGAGCCGACATCGAGGTGCCAAACAACCCCGTCGATATGAGCTCTTGGGGGTTATCAGCCTGTTATCCCCGGCGTACCTTTTATCCGTTGAGCGATGGCCCTTCCACGAGGGACCACCGGATCACTATGACCGACTTTCGTCTCTGCTCGACTTGTCAGTCTCGCAGTCAGGCTGGCTTATGCCATTGCACTCTAACAGCCGGTTTCCAACCGGCCTGAGCCAACCATCGCGCGCCTCCGTTACTCTTTAGGAGGCGACCGCCCCAGTCAAACTACCCACCACAGAGGGTCCCTCGCCCGGTTTCACGGGCGCAGGTTAGACATTAGACAACAACAGGGTGGTATTTCACCTTTGGCTCCACACCGGCTGGCGCCGATGCTTCAAAGCCTCCCACCTATGCTACACAGTTCTTGTCCAATGCCACTCTGAAGTTGCAGTAAAGGTGCACGGGGTCTTTCCGTCTAACCGCGGGTACTCCGCATCTTCACGGAGAATTCAATTTCGCTGAGCATGTGCTGGAGACAGTGGGGAAGTCGTTACGCCATTCGTGCAGGTCGGAACTTACCCGACAAGGAATTTCGCTACCTTAGGACCGTTATAGTTACGGCCGCCGTTTACCTGGGCTTCATTTCGATGCTTGCACATCTCCACTTAACCTTCAGGCACCGGGCAGGCGTCAGACCCTATACGTCGTCTTGAAGCCGACTTAGCAGAGCCCTGTGTTTTTGCTAAACAGTCGCTACCCCCTGGCCTGTGCCCCCCATGAGAGCTTGCGCTTACATGGGGCCTCCTTCTTCCGAAGGTACGGAGGCAATTTGCCGAGTTCCTTCAGCACACTTCTCTCAAGCGCCTTGGTATACTCTACCAGACCACCTGTGTCGGTTTCGGGTACGGTCTATACGGTGGGGCTATTTCCTGGAACCATTTCGAAGCCATCCCAATCCGATAAGGGATGACAACACACATGATCCGTCACACACCACCAGGCCCACGAATATTAACGTGGTTCCCATCGACTACCCCTTCGGGCTCGTCTTAGGGCCGGCTCACCCTGCGCGGATTAGCCTTGCGCAGGAACCCTTGGTCTTTCGGCGACAGGGCATCTCACCCTGTTTATCGCTACTCATGTCTGCATTCGCACTTCCGATACCTCCACGGCCCATTACCAGACCGCTTCGCAGGCGTACGGAACGCTCCGCTACCGCGTGGAATAATCCACACCCTAAGCTTCGGTGCGTGTCTTGAGCCCCGTTACATCTTCGCCGCAGGATCTCTTGTTTAGACCAGTGAGCTGTTACGCTTTCTTTAAAGGATGGCTGCTTCTAAGCCAACCTCCTGGTTGTTTTGGAGATCCCACATGCTTTCCCACTTAGACACGACTTGGGGACCTTAGCTGTAGGTCAGGGCTGTTTCCCTCTTGACGACGGACCTTAGCACCCGCCGTCTGTCTCCCGGATAGTATTCACAGGTATTCGGAGTTTGGTTAGGTTTGGTAGATCTCGCGACCCCCTAGCC